>JAQBZT010000147.1 GCA_027622355.1 bacterium
ATCCGGCCGACGCGAAGGGGCTGCTCAAGGCCGCGATCCGGGACGACAACCCGGTCTTCTTCTCCGAGCACAAGATGCTCTACAAGACCAAGGGGCCGGTCCCCGACGGGGATCACATCGTCCCCTTCGGCTCGGCCGCCGTGAAGCGCGCGGGCACCGACATCACCCTGGTGGGCATTGGCTATCAGGTGGTGAACTGCCTCAAGGTCGCCGATGCGCTGGCGGGCGAGGGGATCAGCGCCGAGGTGGTCGATCCGCGCTCGCTGGCCCCGCTCGATACGGCCACCATCGCCGAGTCGGTCCGAAAGACGAACCGCTGCGTCGTGGTCGAGGAGGGGCACTTGCACAGCGGCGTGGGCGCGGAGATCGCCGCGGCGATTCAGGAGGAGGCCTTCGACTATCTGGATGCCCCCATCGGCCGGGTGGCGGCCCGTCAGGCGCCAATCCCCTTTGAGCCCACGCTGGAGGAGTACGTGCTGCCCAGTCCCGAACGGATCACCGAGGCGGTGAAAAAGGCGATGGGCGTGACGGTCTGACGCGGTTTTTTTCTGCTTTTGGACCTCTCAGGCCCCTTCCCCGCGAAGGGGCCTTTTTTTCGATATTTGCGATGTGGACAAGGGGGAGGAAGAAGATGGCTCTTCTCAGCATCAACCACACCAGTTTCACGGTCGCCGACGCCGGGGCGCTGGCCGAGTGGTACTGCGACCGGCTGGGATTCGAGGTGGCCGTGGATGCGCGCCGCCCGCAGGATTACACCGAAAAAGTTACCGGGATCCCTGGCGCGGAACTCCGGAACATCTACATTAAAGGGGGCGGCTATCATATCGAGCTGGTCGAGTACACGAAGGCGAAGGGGGTGCGGATCGACACGGCGACGAACAATCCTGGCAGCGCCCATATCGCCTACAACGTGGACGATATGCAGGGGATGTACGAGCGGCTCAGCGCCCGCGGGGTGAAGTTCATCTCGCCCCCCATCGAGATTCCCGACGGCCCGAACGCCGGGGGGCGGGTGGTCTACCTGGAGGACCCGGAGGGCAACACGCTGGAGTTCATTGAGCGGCCCGCGGGGTAGGCCGGGGTTGCCGGGTGCGGGTATACTTCCCGGAGAGAAGGGAAAGCCTCTTGCCGTTCTGGAGGTGAGATCAATTGAATTTCGAGATGGACCGGAAAAAATGGTTTGTGGCCGGTGCCGTGGGTGTGTTGATCGCCGGTCTGGCGATCGGCGTATACCTGATCCGCAACCGTCCGCGCCCGGAGACAGCCGCTGTCACCCGTGCCGGACGGGTGGTCCGCACGAGCGTTCTGAAAAAGGTGGAGAAAACCTTCTGGATCACGGCCTACGGCACGGTTCGCCCGAAAACCGAGATCACGTTGGTCCCCGAGGTTTTGGGCCGGATCATCCGCCGCTCTCCCGGTTTCCGTACCGGCGGTTTTGTTCCCAAGGGAGAGGTGCTCTTCGAGATCGACCCGGTGAACTACGAGCTGGCGGCGGCCCAGCGGCGGGCGCAGATTGTTCAGCTCGAAGCGGACATCGCCCGCCTCCGCCAGGAGGAGAAAAACCACCGGGCGGATCTGGCCATCAACCAGCGCCAGCTGAAAATCGTCGAGAATGAGTTGGCGCGGAACCAGAGGCTTCGCAAGCAGGGGGTCATCTCTCCCGGCCAGCTCGACGCCTCCACCCAGTCCTACATCCGCCAGGAGCAGGCGGTTCAGGCCAGCCGGAACGCCCTGGCGCTCATCCCCTCCCAGATCGCACAGAAAGAGGCCGCGCTTCTCGTGACGCGCGCCCAGCTGCAGGAAGCCCTGCTCAACCTCGAGCGGACGAAGATGCGCGCGCCCTTCGACGGCCGGGTCCGGGAGACCACGCTCGAGGTGGGGGATTTTGCGCGGGTGGGCGAGCCGGTCGGAAAGATCCACGATGTCTCCGTCCTCGAGGTGCCCGTCTCTCTCCCTGTCGAGGATGTCCGGTGGGCGCTCCGCCGCGGAAGCGGCGGCGCCGCTTTTCCCCGCACCCAGGAGGAGGTGCAACAGTTTTTTCCCCGCGCGGAGATTCTCTGGACGCGGTTCGGCCAGACGTTCCGCTGGGACGGCCAAGTGTCGGTGGTGGGAGCCGGCCTCGATGAAACCACGCGGGCGCTCACCCTGGTGGTCGAAGTGCCCGAGCCGCGGAAAAACTGGCAGCCCGGCAAACATCCTCCCCTCGTCGTGGGCATGTTCGTGCGCGCGCGCATCGAGGGGGTGACGGTTCAGAATGTTTTCGTCATTCCCCGCGCGGCGCTGCACGAGAATGACGATGTGTACATCATGAAAGAGGACCGGCTCGACGTGCGGCGCGTGCAGGTCATTCGCAAGGGGGAGAATGAGGCGGTGATCAGCAACGGCATCCGGGAAGGGGAGCGGCTCATCCTCTCGGTCATCCCGGCCCCGGTTCCGGGGATGCACCTGCGTACCGCCGAAGATTCTCCCGCCCCATCTCCCCGGGCGGCCCGCCCATGAAGCGCATGATCGCGGTGGCGGCGGAGAATCCGGTCTTCGCCAATCTCCTGATGGCCATCCTGATCATCTTCGGCGTCGGCGCAATCGTTCAGATCAAGAGCGAGCTGGTGCCCCAGTTTTCGCTGGACCGGGTTCAGGTCGCCGTCACCTGGGAGGGGGCGAGCCCCGAGGAAGTCGAGGAGGGGCTCTGCATCAAGATCGAGGAGGCGCTGACCAGCGTCGAGGGGGTCAAGCAGATCACCTCCACCGCCCTGGAACACCGATGCGTCGTCGTTGCCGAGCTGGAATCCTGGGTGAAGGACCTCCGGAAAACCCAAGACGACATCAAGGATGCGGTGGACCAGATTGACACTTTCCCGGACGAGATCGAGCGGCCCGTCGTCACTGAGGTCAAGCGAATCGATCAGGTGCTCGACATCGCGGTGTACGGAAACGTGCCCGAGGTCGCCCTCAAGCGCATCGCCGAGGAGATCAAGGACGATCTGATCGAGATGCGGGGGGTTTCCCAGGTGGTGATCAGTGGCCTGCGGGAGTGGGAGATCGCCATCGAGGTTTCCGAGGCCACCCTCCGTCAGTACGGGCTCACCTTCAGCGGGCTGGCCGACATCATCCGCAAGAACGTGCTGGAGCTGAGCGGGGGCGACATCCGCTCCCCCGAGCGGCGCATCCGCATCCGCACGCTGGGCAAGCGCTACACCGGCAGGGAATTCGAAAACCTTGTGATCCTCACCCGAAAGGACGGGACCATCCTGCGTCTGGGCGAGATCGCCCGCGTCGTGGACGGCTTCGAGGACACCGATCAGACGGGCCGCTTCAACGGCAAGCCGGCTGCCCTGATCGTCGTGAACAAGACCGAGGAAGAAGACGCTCTGGGTATCGCCAAGGCGGTCAAGGCCTATGTGGAAAGGAAGCGGAAGGAACTGCCCAGGGGCGTGGAGATTGCCCACTGGGCGGACACCTCGCGGATGATCGAGGATCGGCTCGACCTCCTTTTGCGGAACGGCCGCCTCGGGCTGGTCCTGGTGTTCTTGTCACTGTGGCTTTTCCTGAACATCCGGCTCTCTTTCTGGGTGGCGATGGGCATTCCCGTTGCGCTTATGGCGGCGCTCGGTTTTCTGAATTTCGTCGGCGGCACCTTGAACATGCTCTCCATGTTCGCCTTCATCATGGTGCTCGGTATCTTGGTGGATGACGCCATCGTGGTGGCCGAAAATATCTACACGAAATTTAAGGAGGGCCGGCCGTTTCTCGAGGCCGCCATCGAGGGGGCCTACGAGGTCGCCTGGCCAGTGGTAGGCACTGTCACCACCACGATCGCCGCCTTTGTGCCACTGATGATGGTCGAGGGGACGATCGGAAAGTTCATGGCGGTGCTGCCGGTGGTGGTGATCGCCTCGCTCATCGCCTCGCTGATCGAGTCGCTGTTCATTCTCCCGGCGCACCTGGCGGACTGGCTCCGCCTCCCGCGAGAGGGAACCTTCTCCAGCCGGCTCCGCGCCCGGATCGACGGGCGGGTCGAATGGACGATTCACAGGACCTATGCCCCCGCCGTGCGGTTTTGCCTGGAGGCCAGGTACCTGGTTGCGGCCGCGGCGGTGGCGGTCTTCGTCATCACGCTGGGGCTGGCGGTCGGCGGCCACGTGCGATTTTTGTTCTTCCCGAAATTCGACGCCGACTGGGTGGAGGCCAGGCTCATTTTCCCGGAGGGAACCCCGATCGAGCAGACGGCCAATGCCGCCAAGCGGATCGAGGTGGCCGCGAAGGCGCTCAATATGGAATTCAAGACAAAAACGGGCGAGCCCGCCGTCAAGCATGTATTTTCCTTGCTCGGGGTTCACGTGACACAAAACCGCACGACTGTATCGGGCAGTCACGTTACGCACTTGATCGTCGAGCTTCTCCCCTCGGAGCGGCGCGGCTTCTCCAGCAACGAACTCGTCAACCGGTGGCGGGAATTGACCGGCCTGATCCCGGACACCATCAGCCTGACTTTTGGCGGAGTGGCGGTACGCCCCAGCGGAAAACCAATCGAGGTGCAATTCGCGGGTGATCGTATCGCGGATCTTCGCGCGGCAGCCGCCGCGCTCAAGGCAGAGCTCAAAAAATACCCCGGCGTGCAGGACATCGAGGATGACTTCCGCCCCAGCAAGCTGGAGTTGCGCGCGGCGCTCAAGCCGCAGGCGCGGGTGCTGGGGGTGACGCTGCAGGATCTGGCTCTTCAGCTGCGGGCCGGCTTTTTCGGCCTCGAGGTACTGCGCCTCCAGCGCGGGAGGGACGACGTGAAGGTGAAACTCCGCTATCCGCCCGAGGAGCGCCGGGCGCTGGGAGATGTCGAAAACATGCGCATCCGCACGGGGACGGGGGTGGAGATTCCCTTCTCCGAGGTGGCCGATGTCCAGATGACCCGCGGCCTCTCGGAGATCAAGCGCATCGACCGGCGGCGCGTCATCGCGGTCACGGCGGAGATCGACGAGGCCAAGGCCAATCCGACCGAGATTCTGGGGGCGCTTCAAAAGACATTCTTTCCGCAACTGCTCCGCTCCATTCCGGGGGTGCGGGTGCGCTTCGAGGGGCAGGCGAAGGACACGCGCGAATCATTGGGGAGCCTCTTCCGTGGATTCCTGATCGCGGCGATGGTCATCTACGGCATTCTGGCCACCCTGTTCCGCAGCTACTTTCAGCCCCTCATCGTGATGAGCGCTATCCCCTTCGGCTTCGTCGGGGCCGTGTGGGGGCACATCCTCATGGGTTACGATATTTCGATGATGAGTCTTCTGGGGGTCGTCGCCCTCTCCGGGGTGGTGGTGAACGACTCGCTCGTTCTGCTCGATTTCGTGAACCGCTTCATCTCGCGGGGGACCGAGGTGCACCCGGCCCTCGTGCAGGCGGGGATATCGCGCTTCCGGCCCATCGTCCTGACCACCCTGACCACGGCCGCGGGCCTGGGGCCGATGATCTTCGAGCGAAGCTTCCAGGCGCAGTTCCTCATCCCGATGGCCCTCAGCCTGTGCTTCGGCCTGCTCTTCGCAACCGTCATCACCCTGGTGCTTGTCCCGGTGTTTTCGCTGATCGGAAACGACATCGTCCGCGGTCTGCACCGCCTGTGGGGAGGACGATGGCCGAGCCGCGAGGAGGTGGACGTCCACTGGCCGGGCCCGCCCGCATCCGGGCTTGACCGCACGGCGGCGGAAGGGTAGTTAATCAGGGACATTCCGCGCGCAGCGACCGGAAATTCTTTGCATTTGCGGAAAAATTCAGTTCGACCGCCGAATCCACTTTGAATCGCTTTCCCTTCGGGGAAAATTGGGGAGAGCCTGCGAATGAGCGAACCGAACGGCGTCCGCTACGGCGAGGAAGTCAAAAAGGAGATGGAGGCGGTTTTTCTCAATGCCCCGAACGAGCTGGAGGTGGGGCTGGCC
This sequence comes from bacterium, assembly GCA_027622355.1. Lineage (NCBI taxonomy): Bacteria > bacterium. The sequence continues at coordinate 5,919 of JAQBZT010000147.1, forward strand.
CCCACGCCGGTGCCGCTGACGGGCGAGGTGCTCGTCAAGGTCGAGAGCACGACCATCTGCGGCACGGACATCGAGATCATCAAGGGAAACCATGCCCCTCGGTGGCCGAGCCAGTTCCCGGCCATCATCGGCCATGAATGGGCCGGCCGCATCGTGGCCATGGGGCCCCACACCGAGGGCTTCGGTCTGGAGATGGGCGACCATGTGGCGGGAACCAGCCACGCCGGCTGCGGCGCCTGCCGAATGTGCCTCATCGGGCGCTACAACCTCTGCTACAACTATGGCAACACCATCACTGGTCACCGCCAGTACGGCCACGTCTCGCAGGGCTCCTACGCCGAGTACGTCGCCAACAACATCCGGGCGTTGCACAAGATGCCCAAGGACATGCCCTTCGAGGTGGGCTCTGTTGTCGATCCGGCCGCCTGCGGCCTCTGGACGGCCAAGCGCGCCGGGATCAACGCGGGCGACACGGTTGTTGTCCTCGGCTCGGGGCCGATCGGTGTGTTCGCCTTCGAGTCGGCGCGCGCCCTGGGCGCGGGCCGGGTGATCGTCGTGGGCGGCGGCAAGCGCCTCGAGATGATCGCCGCCCAGGGGGTCGAGACGGTAAGCTACCGCGAGGGTGGGGTTCCCGAAAAGATTCACCAGATGACGGATGGCAAAAAAGCCAACGTCGTCCTCGAGACGGCGGGGACGAGTGAGAGCTTCAAGTGGACGGTCGAGTGCGCCGGCAAGGGTGCGCGCATCGCCATCACGGGGATTCCCGACGATATTCCCGATTTCGTGTGGAAGCGCGTCGTCCTCGAAGAGATGGACATTTTCGGCGTGCGCGCGAATCCGAACTGCGGCGATGAGGTCATCGCGATGATCCAGGGCGGGCGGATCCAGGTCACGCCCTACATCACCCATCGCTTCCCGCTCCGCCAGTACCAGGAGGCCTATGACACTTTCGTCGCCCGCAAGGACGGCGCCATGCTCGTTAACCTCACGCCGGGGGCGTGAGGGGAGGATTTCTCCGGGAGAGTGCCGCGGTGGGCGATGAGAAAAAGTACGGCGCGAAGATGATCGAGGAGGCGCGGCTCGAGGCGGTGCCCAATCCATCTCCCGATCGGGACTACGTGATCGACTTCAGTATCCCCGAATTCACCTGCCTATGCCCGATCAGCGGCTTTCCCGATTTCGCGACCATGCGCATCCGGTACATCCCGGGAACGCAAATCGTCGAGCTCAAATCGCTCAAGCTCTACATCAATCGTTTCCGCGACCAGTCACTTTTCCACGAGCAGGCCGTGAACCGGATACTGGACGATCTGGTGGCAGTCTGCGCCCCCAAGTGGGTCTGGGTCGAGGGCGATTTCAACGTCCGGGGAAACATCAAGACCAAAATCCGCGCCATGCACGGCGAGCGCCCCCCCGGCGTTCCGGACTAGGCTGGCACGCTCCTCTCCAGAATTTCTCTCGAGGATTTGACTCCCTCCGGCCACACCCCGAATAATAGACCCCGTATCGTCTGACAAATATGAATCTGACCCACCCCCTTTCCTGGGGGCAGGGATGACCCCAACGCGGAGGTTTTCATGGCGGACTACAAAGTGGCGGGA
>JAQBZT010000148.1 GCA_027622355.1 bacterium
TCGGAAAGCCCGTCCTTATCGAAAAACCCTTCGTCCTCGATCTGAAGGAAGCGGACGACATTCTCGCCCGGGCGGAAAAAAGCGGCGCCGAGGTCTTCGTCGGCTACACCCAAAGGTTCCGGCGCCGGTATCTCCTCGCCAAGCAGGCGGCGGTGGCCGGCCAGCTCGGCAACATCGTCATGGCGATGGGAAAGATCTACGTCACCCGCGCCGTCGGGGAGGCCGTCGCCAAGCGCTCGCCCAACACCACGCCCTCGATCAACACCCTCACGTACATGGTGGACCTCATCCTCTGGTACCTGGAGGGAAAAAAACCGGTCGAGGTCTACGCCCGCGCGGCGAGTTTCGTCTTCAAGAAATATAACCGCGACGATTTCCAGTGGATGATTGTCACCTTCGACGATGGCAGCGTCGCCACCCTGGGGACGAGCTGGCTCCAGCCCCTCCACTGGCCGGCCTACACCGCGACGATGGAGATCGACCTACAGGGCACGACCGGCTCCCTCAACATTGATGACGCCCACCGCGACGTCATCCTCGCGCCGGGAGAACCCATCCCCTGCCCCTACACGCCGGAGCACGAGGTGAACGTCGCCTTCCTCGGCTCGGCCATGCCGGGGGATTTCGTCCTCGGGGAGTTCTTCGGCCCGATGAAGGAGGAGACTGACGCCTTCGTGCGCCACATCCTGGGCATCGGCGGGGTCGGGCTCGCCACCGGCGCCCATGCCCGCGACGTGCTCGCCCTCACCATGGCGGCGGATCGGTCGGTGAAGGAGGGAAAACCGGTAAGGCTCTGATTTTATACGGAAAACGGCAGCGTGCGATTTAACATTCCTGAAATATGGATGAAACCCAGGCGTAAAGAAGGCGGGGTACATTCAGGTCCAGTTACAGATTCACACTTGGTGGATGGCCGCCGGGCCGGCCGGAAGGTGGAGTGCTCAAACCCAACTTTCCTCCTCGCCGCTTCACCAGCCCGACCAAGACAACTCAGCGGATGAACTGTCCGCTTAAAGGCATCTCCCTCTCCCTTTCTTCTCTCTCTCCCGCCTCACCGCCCTGCGGTGAGGTGCGCCCGGGATTCGTGTTAGAATCCCTGCCTCCGGGGGCAGATCGCCTTTCCGCTGTATTTCGGGAGCCCGCATGCGCTATCTCGTCAGGGCATACGTGAAACCGGGCAAGGAAGAAGCCCTTCTCGAGGCCATCGAGACGCGCGCGCTCGGCCGAGGCTCCATCGCCTACCCCACCTACATCCGCTGCATGGAAGCGGCGCGGCTGGCCGAGGAGGGGCAGGTCCGCTGGATCGAGGCCTGCTACTGCCTCGAGGCGTTCGGCCCCGGCGGCGAACTGGCCGAGGAGCTGCCCTATTGGGAGGAGTACTTCGAGAAAATCGACATCCGCCACGCCCGGCGGCTCTCGGAGTGCGAGGGCTATCCCAAGTGCGGCGACTGCGACTGCACCGTGAAGCTCGAGGCCAAGCTCGAGCGGTGGGGCGAGCCTTTCCTCGAAGCCCTCAAGAGCGCCATCACGGCTTCCCGCTAGGCGGTCCCGCTTCTTCCCTCGCCTTTTGGGCGAGAAACACCTCCGACCTTCCCCAGAGCTTCGTCAGCTTCCACCGGTCGTGCATCCACAGGTATTGCCCCGGCTTCCTGCGGATCATCTCCTCGATCTCGCGGTTCATGGCCGCCGTGAGGCGCGCGATCTCGGCGGAGGTATCCGCCGTATCCTCCGGCCAGATGGGTTCGCTCACCAGCGCCGTGAAGCGATCCGGCCCCTCGCGCAGACAGGCGACCAGGACGATGGGACGCTTGAAATGGAGGGCCAGCGTGGCGGGCGCGATCGTGGTGCTCGCCGGCTTTCCGAAAAAGGGAACATCCACCCCCCGCACGCCGGCATGCTGGTCGGCGAGGATGCCGATGGAGCGGCCCTTGCGGAGCGCCTCGCGCAGATGGGCAAACGCATTCCGCTTCGAGAGCACTTCCTGGCCGGCGGAGGAGCGGACCCCGAAGAGGTATTTCTCCAGCCGCGGATTGTCGAGCGGGCGGACGGTGAACGTCACCGGAATCCGCGCCAGCGCCGCCGCCGGGGAGAGCAGCTCCCAGTTCCCCAGGTGGGGCACGACGAAGATGCAGCCCTTCGCCTCCTCGTGAATCTTGCGCGCGCGGGCGAAGATGGCGTCCACATTCTCGACCAGCGCGCGCGCCTGCGCCTGCGCGCCGGGGGCGTCCATCCTGCCGAGAAGCCGCATCCCCTCGAGCCCGGTGAGAACGAAAGAGCGAAAACTCTCCCGGGCGATGCGCCTTCGCGCCTCCGGGGACATCTCCGGAAAGGCGATCTCCAGATTCATCCGAGCGATGCGCCGGCGGCGAGGAACAAGCAGGAAGATCGCATCGCCGATGCCGGCGGCCAAAAGACGGCACAGCCACATCGGCAGAAGCCGGAGAAAGGAGACAAACACCAGCGCGAGGAAAAATTCAATGTTCTGGAGAAGCGGCCCCTTGTCCTTGCTGCGTCGGCGCTTTCGGCGCCCCCTGCGCGTTCTTGCAGAAGGAGGGCTCACACCACACCCAGGACGGTGGCCGAGGCCTGCCCGCTGATGCCGTGGCTGGTGGAGAGAAAGACCCCTCCCCGGACCGGCCGGGCTTCGGCGGAGATGGAAAGATGCGCAAACTCGGATTCTGCCTTCTCGAAGCCCGGCGTCCCGGGAAGCATTCCCTCTCGTGCCGCCCGCAGGCCCGCCGCCAATTCCGCCACATCGCTCCCCGCCCCCATGTGCCCGGTGTAGGGCTTGAGCGCCGTGAGGGGCACATCCCCGGCCTTCTCCCCGAGAAGCCGGCTCAGGGCGCGCAACTCGTTGCGGTCCCCCTTTCGGGTGCCGCTTCCGTGCGAGATGACAAACGCCAGATCCTCCGGCGCGAGGCCGCCCTCATCGAGCGCCATCCGGCTCGCCTCGAGCGTCGCCTCCGCCGGCACCGGAATATGGCGGTGGGGGTCGCCCTCCTGAAGGTTCCCCGTCCCCAGGATGCGGCCCAAGGGCTTCGCCCCCCGCGCCCGGGCGTGCTCGGCCGCCTCGAAGACAAGGGCGGCCGCCCCTTCTCCGACCAGAAACCCGTCGCGCTGCACATCGAAGGGACGGAACGATCCCGGCCCCTTCGCCCCCCGGGAGAGCACCCCCAGCTCGTTCAGCTCGTAGAGCAACAGCGCGTTCTCCCAGTTGCCGCACCCCACGGCGAGGCCGACATCCGCCTCTCCCATCCGCACCACCCGCTCGCAAAACTCCACCCCCTGCGCCCCGCAGGAGGAGAGGCTCGATATGCTGCCGTTGGGCCCCATCATTTCGTAGCACGAGGAGAGGAAGCTGAAGAGGTTGTTGGCCAGGCCCTCCAGCAGGAAAAAGGGATTCACCTTGTGAAGAACCGCCTCGTTCAGCGCCTTCGGACTGAGCTTGTTCCATTCGGCATTGGCCGCATCCCGAAGCGAGGAGTAGAAATCGAGGTGCCCGAGGCGCGTGAAATCGCCCGAGGCGACATAGAGGGATTTGCGCTCGGGGAGGATGTCGGCCATTTCGAGGCCGGCCTGCGCAATCGCCTCCCGGGCCGTGTGCAGGCCGAGGATGGAGCCGCGGACGAGAAACTTCCGCTGGCTGGCCAGCTTTTTGGGGAACTCCGGCGGCTCCTCGTGCCCCTCGACCCGGCCACAGAGATGAAAACCGGGCGGCAAGTCAGAATCGCCGGCCGCCGGGTGTTCGGAAATGGCGCTCCTCCCGGTCAGGAGGCTTTTCCAAAAGGCGTCCTGATTCGCGCCGGCCGGAGTGAGGGTGCCCACTCCCGTGATCCAGACTTCTCTTCCTTTCATCATTTCCGATCCGCTCAGGAGAGGGTGGCTTCGCGGCGAAGAATTCGAAACAGCTTCCGTTGTCCTTCCGGGTCCTCGTAATCGGCCATGTCCACCCGGCGGCCGGAAAATTCCGCCACCACCCGGCGCTCGCCCTCCACGCTCGCCGACGCCTTGTAGAGAAGGCGCCCGTCCTCCTCGCCGGTCAGCTCCACCCGAAGGCCCACTTGATCGCCGGGGAGGGCGAATCCGTAGTACTTCACACTCCGCACCTGCTCCATCAGGAACCAATGGGCGAAATCCGAATCCGCCGCCGCGCGCCAGCCGGCCAGCTGGACGAGACCTTCAAGGATGAGAGAGCCGGGCATGACCGGGAAATTCCGGAAATGGTATTCGAGAAAATCCTCGCTCATCGAGACGTTCTTCACGCCCTCCATGGAGCGGCCCGCTTCCCACTCCGTGATCCGGTCTATGAGTAAATAGCGCATTCGCCTTCCCTCAGGCCTCCCCCGCATCGCCGGTGGGGCCATCCCCCAGCATCATGACCGTCGCCACCGCGTAGTCGCGGGCATGGGTGATCGAAATCGTCAGCTGGCGAATCCGGTAGCGCTGCCCCATTTTCTCCATCGAGCCGTGCAGCCGGATCGTCGGCTTGCCCGAGGGGGCCGATTCCACCTCGATCTCCTGGAACCGGCCGGTGGCCCCGAAGCCGCCCATCCCGACGCCGAACGCCTTCATGCAGGCTTCCTTCGCGGCAAAGCGCGCGGCGAGATGCGGATAGGGATCGGGGCGCGCGTGGCAGTAGGCCACCTCGGCCTCGGTGAAAAGGCCGTTTCCGAAAGCCTCGTGGCGATCGTAGGCCTCCCGGAACCGATCGATCTCGACGAGATCCACCCCCTGATAAAGCCGCACGGTTTCTCTCCGCCCCTTTATCCGACGTGCATTCCGCCATCAACCGTGATGGCTTCGCCGTTGATGTAGTCCGCCGCCGGGGAGGCGAGGAACACCACCACCCGGGCGACGTCCTCGGGCTGGCCGAAGCGCTTGGCCGGAATCCGCTCCATGATCTTCTCGCTGGCGTGCTTCCGGACGGTCTCGCTCATGTCGGTCTCGATCATCCCGGGAAGGACGGAATTGAAGCGAAGCCCTCTTCCCGACATCTCTGCCGCGCAGGCCCGGGTGAACGAAATGAGCCCGGCCTTGGCCGCGGCGTAGTTCGCCTGGCCCGCGCCGCCCATCACCCCGATGACCGAGGCAATGTTGATGACGCGGCCGCTCCTTGCGCGCATCATGATCTCGGCGGCCAGCTTCGTGCAGTGAAAAGCGCCGTTCAGGCTCACCCCGATCACCTTCTCCCAGTCGGCGGGCTTCATCCGCAAAAGAAGCGTATCGCGGATGACGCCCGCGTTGTTGACCAGAATGTCGAGCCGCCCGAAATCCGCCTTGAGCCGCTCGAACATCTGCTCGACTTCCTCGAAGGAGGAGACATCCGCCTGATAGGTTTCCGCCCGGCCGCCCGCCTTTTCGATCTCAGCCTTCACCGCCTCGGCCGCATCCTTCGAGCTGCTGTAGTTGATGGCGACGGCGGCTCCCGCCTCGGCCAGCGCCAGGCAGCAGGCGCGGCCGATCCCCCGGCCGCCGCCCGTCACCAGGGCCACCTTTTCATTCAGTTCGATTTTCATCCGCTCACCTTTTCGACAACGAGTGTGGCGTTTTGTCCGCCAAAACCGAAGGAATTCGATATCGCGGCCGGAACCGGCATCCGGCGCGCCCCGCCGGGCACGTAGTCCAGATCGCACTTGGGATCGGGATTTTCCAGATTCCGGGTCGGATGCACAACATCGCGGGAAACGCTCAGGGCGGTGAAAATCAGCTCGGGCGCCCCGCAGGCGGCGATCAGGTGCCCGATCAGGGATTTCGTCGAGCTGATGGCCAGCCGACCGGCATGTTCGCCGAAAACCGCCTTGATGGCCAGCGTCTCCGCCGGATCGTTGAGTTTCGTCCCGGTTCCGTGCGCATTCACGTAGGCCACCTCATCCGGGGAAAGGCCGGCATCGGCGAGCGCCAGCGCCATCGAGCGCATCGCCCCCCTCCCCTTCGGATCGGGGGCGGTCACCTGATAGGCGTCCATGCTGGTGCCGTAGCCGGTGAGCGCGGCATGGGGCCGGGCGCCCCGCCGGGCGGCGTGTTCGGCGGACTCCAGCACCACGACGCCGGCCCCTTCTCCCACGGCGAGGCCGGAGCGGCGCCGATCGAAGGGGCGGCAAATTCCCTCGGGCGGGCCGGGCGCCTTCGAGGCCGCCCCGAGCAGGATGAAGATCGTCATCCCGATCGGATGAATCATCGAGTCCGCGCCCCCGCAGATGACAACCTCGGCTTCCTCGCGCCGGATCATCCGAAGGCCGAGGCCGATGGCCTGGCTCGCCGACGCGCACGCCGAGGTGAGCGTCACCGCCGGGCCGCCGAGACCGAACCCATCGGCGATCAGCGTGGTCGCCCGCTCAGGGGGGGTCTGAAAATAGCCGCCCGGCTGCACCCGATCGAGCTCACGGGCGAATCTCTCGGCATTGAACGCCCCCCCCTCTTCCATCCACTCGGCGAAATCCTCGAGGCAGTAGGTGCTCATCCCGGTTCCCATGATCACGCCCGCGCGGGCGGCATTGAAGTTCTCGGGCGTGAGGCCCGCGTCCGCGATGGCGCTCTGGGCCGCATCGAGGGCGAAGAGCACCCGCCGCTCCCCCTCGCCCGCATACTCCTCGGGCAGCCGCTCCCGCAGGGCCGCCATCTCCGCCGCGGAAACCTCCCCCGCCCCGGCGATGGGCATCTCCTTCGCATCGAAGGACTCGATCGGCCGCAGACCCGACTCGCCCGCGAGCGCCTTGCGCCAGATCTCCTCGAGATCGGCGCCCAGGCCCGTCACCATTCCCATGCCGGTGATCACGACATCCTTCGGCATCGGGCTACGCCTCTCTCCCGTAGAGCCACCCGTAGCTGCGGAACTCCTCGCGCAGGGCCTCGGGCCGCTCGTTCCTGAAGTGGGGATAGATGAACCGCCCGCAGCGGGCCACCACCTCGCCATCGAGCGTCGCATGCGCCCGGGCGAGGCTCCCCTTTTCGCCGGTGTCCAGAATCTCGCCGTGAAGCTCGAGCGTGGTGCCGGGCGTGAGGCCGGCGGGAAGTTCGACATCCTGGGCCAGGGAGATGACGCAGGATTTCTCGAAATCGTAGGTGTAGATGATCAGCCAGCCGGTGATCTGGGCCATCGCCTCGAGGATGATGGCGCCGGGAATGATGGGCTTTCTCGAATAATGGCCCTGAAGAAAAGCTTCCGACAGCGGAAACGTCTTGATCGCGCGGATGCGCTTCCCCCGCTCGGCCTCGAGGATTCTGTCGATGTAGAGAAATCGCATCCGCTCTCCTTTATTTATGCCGCCGAAGCCGCCCGGACCACGAGGGCGCTGCACTCTCCGGCCATCCCCTGGCTGAGAATGAGCGCCGCCGGGGAGCCCTTCAGCCCCTCCGGCGCCTCGGGAAAAGAGAGCGCCGCCCCCGGGCCCGCGCCCGGGCTGGGCGGAACCTTCTTCTCCGAAAGCGCCCGAAGCGCCATCAGCAGATCGGCCACCGGCCCCGCCCCCAACATGTGACCGAAAGCGCCCTTG
>JAQBZT010000149.1 GCA_027622355.1 bacterium
CATCACCCGGCGGCGCGAGACCCGGAAGGGATTCCGCCGTGAGGGACTTCTCTGCCTCGCGGCCCGCCGGCGTGAGGCGGTAGCGCACCGCGCTCTTTTTCTCCGGGACGCCGGGCAGCGCCGTGCGGATGGCCTCTCCCCAGCCACAGTCGTAGTAGTCCGCCACCCAGCCGGTCAGGCCGAGGAGTTCTTCGGTGAGGAGCACTTCTTCATCGAGCCGCTCGATGATCTCCTTGATCGCGAACCCTTCGGTGCCGGGAGGCGGCTCGCTCCAGGGGCGCGAGACGACGTAGCCGGTCACCCGGCGCTTTCCGAGGGGAACGAAAACGCGCACCCCCGGCGCGATTCCTTCGGCCATTTCGGCAGGGACCTTGTAGGTGAGCGGCGGAAGGCGGGGGACGTTGAGGGCCACCTGGACGTAGCGCTCCCCCGGGGGCGCCTTGGGGGGCGCACCGTTCTTCTCGCTCGACCAGGGGACAGCAGCTTCCGGCGTCATGGCATCAACTGGGCAGTGAAGGATTTGGGGTTAAATCCCTTTATAGCAGAGTTCCACGCATCGCGGCCGTTTGACCCTGCCCAGCCGCACCCCTAGAATCAATCCACTGGTTTTTGAAGGGTTTATGTCTCTGCGGGAGGATAACACCATGAAAAGTGCTCTCGAAATCGCCATGGAAAGAACGAAGGCGATCGGCGATCAGGCGCGCGAGGAGCTGGCCAAGCTCTCTCCCGCGGCCCGAAAGAAGATCGCGGAGGTCAAGAAGGTCTACGAGGGCAAGATTGCCGAGCGCGAGGTGCTTTTTCAGCAGGAGATGATGAAGCTGACCGGCGGCGCTCCCGTCGAGGCCATTCAGGCCCAGCTTCCTGATGAGGCCAGGGAAGCCCTCGGCCAGATGCGCCAGAAGCACAAAAGCGTGATCGACACCCTCGAAACCGAGCGTGAGGGGAAGATCCAAGCGATCAAGAAGGAAGCGGTCTAGATATTCGAGCGGCCCTGCGAGCCGTCCACTGCGTAGCATGCCCCGTGCACCAGGCTCGCCCGCGGGCTCAGCATGAACACCGCCACTGATGAGATTTCCTCGGGCCTTCCGAACCGGCCCAGCGGCATTCCCTTGAGCATCCCTTCGAGATTATCGGGCGCTGCGGCCATCCGGCGCTCCCACACCCCGCCCGGGAAGAACACGCTTCCCGGCGCCAGCGTGTTCACGCGGATGCCGTCCTTCGCGACCTGCTGGGAAAGCGCCTTTGAAAAACTGATGAGGGCGGCCTTCGAGGCGTTGTAGGTCATCGCCGAGCCCGATTCGCGGCCCGCGAGCGAGGCAATGTTCAGAATGGAACCGCCGCCGCGCTTTTTCATCTCCGAGATGGCCAGCCGCGAAAGCCGGACGGCGTGAAAGAGGTTGAAGTCGAAGGCTATCTGCCAGTCGTCATCGTCGGTATCGAGGAGGTGCTTCGGGTCGCTGCCGCCGACGTTGTTCACGAGAAGGTCAACACCGCCGAAGGCATCGAGCCCGGCCTTGAGGAACGCCGCCGGGGCCTCCGGCTTCGTCATGTCGCCGCAAAAGGAAGCCGCCTTTCCCTTGCCCTGGGCGTTGATCTCGGCCTCTGCTTTCCGGAGGTCGGCTTCCGTCCTTCCGCTGATGATGACGTGGCAGCCCTCATCGGCGAGGTCTTTCGCGATGTAAAACCCGATCCCCTTGCTGCCGCCCGAGATAAGCGCCACCTTGTCCTGAAGCATCAAGTCCATGAGCGTCCTCCGGTCCCTTAAATGTTCGAGCGGCTCTGTGCGCCGTCCACGTTCCAGCAAGCGCCGTGCACCAGGCTCGCCCGCGGGCTGAGCATGAACACCGCCACGGCGGAGACCTCCGCCGCCGTCCCGAAGCGCCCGAAGGGCATCTCGGCGTCGATGAAGCCTTGCAGGCCGTCCGGGGCCTCGGCGATGCGCCGCTCCCACACCCCGCCGGGAAAAAGAATGCCGCCCGGGGCGATCGAGTTAACGCGGATGCCGTCCTTCGCCACCTGCTGGGAGAGCGCCTTGGTGAAACTGATGAGGGCCGCCTTCGAGGCGTTGTATATCATCGCCCCCCTCGACTCGCGCCCGTAGATCGACGATACGTTGAGGATGGCACCGCCGCCCCGCTTCTTCATCTCGGGAATCACGAGGCGCGAGAGCCGCACGGCGTGGAAGAAGTTGAAGGCGAAGCCCCCCTGCCAGTCCGCATCGCCCGATTCGAGCAGGGTCTTGGGGTTGCTCCCGCCCACGTTGTTGACGAGAAGGTCCACCCCGCCGAAGGCATCGAGCGCCGTCTTCAGGAAAGCCTCGGGGGCGCCTTTCTCGGTGATGTCCCCCGCGAAGCCCGCCGCGCGGCCAGAGCCCCCCGCGGTCAACTCCCCGACCGCGCGGCCCAACTGCTCCTCCCCCCGCGCGGAGATGACGACGCGGCAGCCTTCCGCCGCAAGGTCTCTGGCGATGTGGAAACCGATCCCCCGGCTTCCGCCCGAGATCATGGCCACCTTGTCCTGGAGCATCAGGTCCATCCGGAAGCCTTCCCCGCCGTCTAGGCGGGATTGTCGAGGGTCTGCGCGGCGCGCAGGAGCGTCATCGAGTCCGTCCCGTCCCCGTGGAGAAAGGTCAGGAGATCGCGAATGCGCTTTTCGACGGGCGTTTCGCGCATGATGCCGATGCCGCCGAGGATGTCGGTCGCGAAGCCGATGGTCTTGAGGGCCACCTGATCGGTGAACACCTTGCCGTAGCGCGTGAAGCGGGGGTTGAAGGTGGGGTCGTTCTGGACCCCCCAGCAGACGCGCCACATGAACTGCTCGGCCACCTCGATGTTCATGAGCATCTCGGCGAGCATGTGCCGCACGGTGGGGTGCTCGACGATGGGCACCCCGCCCTGGACGCGCTCCTTGGCGTACTCGTAACAAAACTCATAGATGCCCCGCGCGATGCCCGTGTTGCAGGCGGCGAGCTCGGCGCTGCCGCGGAAGGCGACAGCCTGCGCATCGTAGCCGCCGTTCACCTCGCCGAGAACGTCGTCCTTGTGGACGCGGACGTTGTCGTAAAAGCTCTCTGCGTTCGGATAGAGGCGGTAGCCCATCTTGTCATGCACCTGACCATAGGAGACGCCCTCCTGATCCTTCCCGACGAGGAAGCAGGTCGTTCCCTGGTGGACCGGCGCCTTCGGATCGGTGCGCGCGAAGACGAGCAAAATCTTCGCCCAGCCCGTCAGCGAGGTGAAGCGCTTCGCGCCGTTGATGACCCAGTAGTCGCCGTCCCGCACGGCGCTGGTCTTGAGGCCGAGCTTGGGATCGGGCTGGCGATACAGGTTGTCGGTGCCGTAGTCGGGCTCGGTCATGCAGAAGGAGCCGACGCAGTCGTCATCCTCGACGAACATCTTGAGCCAGCGGCTTTTCTGATCCTCCGTCCCGCTCGCCGCGATGACTGAGGATATCTTCCAGCATTGGCTGATGCACTTGATGAAACCGATCTCGTACTGGGCGCCGGTCCAGAGGCAAAGGGTGCGGGTGAGCATATCCATGCCGCCGCCGCCGTATTCCTCGGGCACAGCCAGGGTGCGCAGGCCCACCTTCGAGGCCTTGTGGATGAGCTCGGCGGGGTAGCAGTCCTTCGGGTTGGGCCTCCGGTCCATCTCGGCCGCGACGGGCATCACCTCGCGCTCCATGAAATCGCGCGTCAGATCGGCCAGGGCCAGCTGTTCGTCCGTAAACGGATATTGCATGAGAGCGTCCTTTCCTCCGCGAGCCGGAAGACCGGCAATCCTTTAAGAAATATGTAATGACGTAATTGTGAGGTATCGCGGCTGGGGGGGATGTGTCAATCGGGACAGGGGATCGGCCTCACGCCCCCTTCGGGATAGGTCAGCGGGTCCCGCATTCCGGCCTCTTCAAAGCCCTTGCGGCGCAGGATGCAGGCGTCGCAGCGCCCGCAGGGCCGGTCCGCCCCGAGAGGATCGTAGCAAGAGTGCGTGAGGGCGAAATCCACGCCGAGCGCGGCGCCTTTTTTCACGATGTCGGCCTTGCGCATTTCCTTGAGGGGGGTGTGGATGGTGAGCTGCTCTCCGCTCTCGACGCCCGCCTTGGTGGCGATACGGGCCATCTGCTCGTAGGCCGCGATGTACTCGGGGCGGCAGTCGGGGTAGCCCGAGTAATCGAGCGCGTTGACCCCGATAAAGATGTCGAAGGCGCCCTTCACCTCGGCCAAGGCGAGGGCGTAGCTGAGAAAGATGGTGTTCCGGGCGGGGACGTAGGTGACGGGGATGCCCTCGCCAATATCGCCGCGATCCTTGGGGACTTCGATCTCGCCGGTGAGGGCGCTTCCACCGATGGCGCGCAGGTCGATCTTGACGACGGTGGGGCCCTCCGCCCCGAGGGTCTCCGCCACCCGGCGGGCGGCATCGAGCTCGTGGGCGTGGCGCTGGCCGTAGTCGAAGCTCAGCGCCGCGCAACGGAAGCCCGCCGCGCGCGCCATGGCGAGCGAGACCGCCGAATCCATCCCGCCGCTCAGGAGGACGACGGCAACTCTTTGCGATTCCAAGGCCTGATCTCCGGCGTCCGCTGGAGCGACTGGCTCGCCAGGGCGCCATTTCCCATGAAAAGAACCCGAAGCCGATAGGGCGGCCCTACCTCGGTCGTCACGCCGCCGCAAAAAGAGGAGGCTGCCCAATCGTTGAAAATCTTCGTCTGAAGCCGGGAGACGGCTGCGCCGACCGGATTCCACTCCTCATCGGCCAGCTCCACCCGCATCCACAGATCCTCCACCGGGGGTGTGGAGACGAAGAGAATCATCCCCGCCAGCTCGATCGTTTCACCCGTCCTGCGCCATCCCCACCGCTGGATGGTGCGCGGGTCTTTCTGAATCACCTGAAGTTCCGAGATCGGGAGCATCCCCGCCTCCACCGGCTGCCGGAAAAAGCCCGCCCCCCTCGCGGGAGCGGACCGCCTATATTAGGATACCGCTTTCCGGAGAGGTTCCCAACATCCTGGCTCACATTTACGGGAGATCGGCCATGCCCACCGCGACCGTCAACGGCGCCAACCTGAATTACAGCGTTCGGGGCGCCGGATCGCCTGCCCTTCTGATTCACGGATTCCAGAGCTCGCTGTTCACTTGGAAGCCGGTGGTGGATTTCTTCGCCGGGCACTTCCAGACCTTCACCATCGACCTGCGCGGCCACGGCGATTCGGACCGCCCGCCGGGTCCCTATTCCATCCAGCAGTTCTCCGACGATGTGGCAGCGTTCCTCAACTTCCTCGGCCTGGAGAAAATTACCCTGGCCGGGCACAGCATGGGCGGAAGAACCGCGCTCATGTTCACTCTCCAGCACCCTGAGCGGGTCCGCCAGCTGATACTGATCGGCGCCTCGGGGGCCGCTCCCAAGGGAGAGTATGAAACGCGCTTCCGCACCCTGCAGAAAGTGGCCGAGGAGGAAGGCATCGAGGCCGTCATGGCCCACCCGCTGGTCACATCGCACATCCCGAAGAGCTATCTCGAGGGCCCCGGGGGGGAGGAGTATCGCCGCCACTACCTCAAGAACACCCCGCAGAGCTACCGCGACGCGGGCGCGGCGCTCTTCACCATGCCCGATCTGACCGGAAGGCTCGGCGAGATTGGTGTCCCGGCCTGGTTCTGCGTCGGCGAAAACGAAGCCCCCGGCATCGTCGCCTTCTCGGAGCAATGCGAGCGGGACATCCCGAACTGCACTCGCTCGGTGATCCCCGGCTGCGGGCACTTCCCGATGCAGGACAACACGAGCGGCTTTCTCTCCGAACTGGAAAATTTTCTCGCAAAAACACCTGTCGCGTAACCAAAGGAGCGCCACGTGAACCGAAGCGAAGCCACCGCTTTTATCGACAGCGCCAGAAACGGCGTCCTGACGACGCTCCTCAAGGACGGTCGGCCCCACTCCTCCCCGGTCGTCTTCGGGCGGACGGGCGAGAACATCGAAATTTCCTGCACCTGGACCCGTCTCAAGACGAAAAACCTCCAGCGCGACCCCCGTGCCTCGCTCTGCATCATCCCGAAGGACGGCTGGCACCCCTACCTCACCGTCGAGGGCAAGGCGGCGCTCGTCGAGGACCCGGACGGCCGGATGAACCTCGACCTCTACCGCCGGGTGACGGGAAGCGAACCAGAGGATCTGGACGAGTACCTGCAGACGATGAAGAACGATCAGCGGATGATCGTCCGCCTCTCGATGGACCGGATGTACCCGCTCTCGGATTGAATCGCCCGCCCGCTAGAGGGTAATCACCTGATCGGGCGGGTTGCCCGACAGCGCCGCATAAAGGTTCGGGAAGCAGCCGACAACGACACCCTCCACCGTTCCCGAGACCTGGCAGTTGCCCGGCTCGCCAGTGGCCAGCCCCCGCTCCAGGGCGCCCTGATCGCACATCATCAGAAGGATTCCCTTCTCCTTCGCGATCCGGGAGAGCCGCTCCCCGAGCGGGTCCCCTTGCCGGAGGATGTAGTTGTTGTCGTCGAAGAACATCATCCCGACGACATCAACCCCGTGGCAGTCCGCTTCGAGTTGTGGAAGAATCATCTTTCCGAGCTTGTAGCTGGCCGTATGGCCCGAGGTGGAAAACACGTAGGCGACTTTCACTTTCTTCTCCCTCCCTGAAAGAATAGGGAGGTGTGCGGCCCCCCCTCTTGCACAAAATGTATAAACTTAAAGGAGCGTTTCCAGCCGGTGGAGCGCATCCGGCGGAAGCGGCGCGCCCGAACCCGCCGCGGCGTTCTCGGCGGCGCGCTCGACTTTCCCCGTGGCGGGGATGACGGTCGAGACAGCCGGGTCCGCGAGGACATACTTGATGAGCGCCTGGCCGGGGGTTTCTACACCATAGGGCCGGAGAAAGGAAAGATCAGCCCGGCCCAGCGCCTTCAAAAGGCTCGCGCGCGCGAAAAGGGGCTTGATCGGCGTCATGACGATCACACCGAGATTCAGCTCCCGCGCCAGCGGCAGCACCGCCTTCCGGCAGCTCGTCTCGCCCAGGTAGCAGGGAATCTGGATGGTGTCGTAGAGGCCCGTCCGCATCGCTTCCATCATCTCGGGATAGTTCGAGGGGCGGTAGTCGGTGATGCCGATGAAGCGGATGCGGCCTTCCTTCTGGTATTCATGCAAAACAGGCGTCACTGCCCGCCAGCCGCCCATGTTGTGAATCTGCATCAGGTCGATGACGTCGGTGCGGAGAAGCTTGAAGGATCGCTCGATGCTCCGCCGGGCTGATTTGGCGTCGCGCTCGAGCACCTTGGTGGCGATGAGGGCCTCCCCCCGGCGCTTTTCGAGGGCGAGGCCCATGACGCGCTCGGCCTCGCCGTACATCGGCGCCGAATCGAAGAAATTGGCCCCCTGATCGAGAAACGCCTCGGCCACGCGGGCGCAGTGCGCGTCGGCGGATTTTCCCGTCACATCGAAGGTCTGGTAGGTGCCGAGGCCCACCTCGCCGACCTTCAGGCCCGTCCGGCCCAAG
>JAQBZT010000150.1 GCA_027622355.1 bacterium
CACGGTTTCCCGGGAGTTCGGCTGCGAGGGTGTTTTGGTGGCGAACCGGATCGCGGAGCAGCTAAACGAGCTGGGCGCCGATCCCACCCCCTGGGTGGTGATGGGAAAAGAGGTGCTTCTCGCCGTGGCCGAGCAGGGAGGGGTAGCCGAGGAGTTTGTGCGCGCCCTGGACACGAGCCGCCGCAGCGTCATCCGGCAGACCCTGGACACGCTGCTGGGAAACAGGCCCACGGAATACCAGGCGTACGAGGCGCTCGCCAAGACCCTGGTCGCGCTCGCCCAGGCCGGCCGGGTGGTCCTCCTGGGCCGGGCCGGGGCCATCGCCTGCGGCACTCTGGAGGGGGGTTTTCACATTCGTCTGGTCGCGCCGCTGGAATACCGGGTGGCCAGCTTCGCCCGGCGGCGGAACATCACCGCGCCCGAGGCGGAAGCCATCGTTGTCAGGGAGCAGGCGGCGCGGGACACACTGGCTCACGAATTTACCGGAAAAGAGCTGGCGGACTCCGGCCACTACCACATGATCTTCAACAACGCGAAAATGGACGGCGAGGAGATTGCCCGGGTCGCGATGGAAGCCATCCGGAAAAAGATTCTGGCCTAGCGTGCGTGCGCCCGTGCCTAGAAGCGGAAGTCGCCGTGGCAGTTGGCACAGGCGCCCCAGATTGTCACCAGCGCGCCGACGGATCCCTTTGCATTTTTTTTGTCGGCGAAACCACCCAATTCACGAGCTTTTTCCGCAAGCTGCTCCGCATACGTCTTGAAGCTCGCGATGTTTTCGTTTCCCTCGGTGTGGGGCAGCTCCTTCGCCAGGCGGACGACTATCTCCACCTCCTTTTTCACCCCCTCGAAATCCGTCTCCGCGAGCTCCCGAAGGGGCTTCATGAGGATCGTCTCGACCAGCCGCTCGTAGGACTCATGCATTTTTTTCATGAGATCTCCAACCTCCACAGACTCTGCAGGAGAAGCGCTGGAGAGAAAAAGGGCCGCCCAAAGGACGGCGAGGACGGACACGCGGGACAAGAACCGGAAACGAAATCTTTTCATGAACACCTCAAGACAAGCAGGGAGCGGCGGCGGCTTCCGGCGGCCGGCCGGCTTCTGGCGCCAGCCCCGGCGCAAAACGAGATAGATTTACTCATATTCTCCGGGACGCACAATCCGCCCCCTCCGGAGGCCGGTTCAAGGCGCCTCCGGGCGGGCGGGTTTTATAGCGCAAGCCGTTGTTTTTTCTTTCGTTTTCACGAAAAATGTGGTATAAGAATACTGACGGAAACGCGGACCACGCCTGCCTGGAAGACACGCGACAGCCCAGCCGCCCGTGCGACGATTTTTGCATTGTCCAAGAGAGGGAAGCCGGAAAATGGCGGAGAATCTGCGCTCGGTCAACATTGAAGACGAGATGAGCTCATCCTTCATGGACTACGCGATGAGCGTCATCATCTCCCGCGCCCTGCCGGATGTGCGCGACGGCCTCAAGCCCGTTCACCGGCGGATTCTCACCACCCTGGATGACCTCGGGCTTCAGCACAACAAGTCCTTCCGCAAGTGCGCAAAGATCGCGGGCGATGTGAGCGGAAACTATCACCCCCACGGCGAGGCGGTGGTGTATCCCGCGCTCGCCCGGATGGCCCAGGACTTTTCCCTGCGGGGCCTGCTGGTGGACGGCCAGGGCAACTTCGGCTCGGTGGACGGCGATCCGCCGGCCGCCATGCGCTACACCGAAGCCCGGATGACCGAACTGACCGAGTTCATGCTCCTCGACATCGACAAGGAAACGGTCGACTACGTCCCCAACTACGACAGCACCCGCCAGGAGCCCTCCGTCCTCCCGGCGCGCGTGCCGAATCTTCTCCTGAACGGATCGACCGGCATTGCCGTCGGCATGGCCACGAACATCCCCCCGCACAACCTCGGCGAGCTGTGCGAAGCGCTGGCACTGGTGCTGGACGACGAGAATCTGTCCATTGACCAAATCGAAAAAATCATGCCCGGCCCGGACTTTCCGACCAGAGGCATCATCCACGGCAAGAGGGGAATCCGCGAATACTACAGAACGGGGCGGGGCCACGTTCAGGTCAGGGCACGCGCCATGGTCGAGATACAGCCCCGCACCAACCGGCAGTCCATCGTGGTAACGGAAATCCCCTACACCGTAAACAAGGCGCGGCTCATCGAGAAGATCGCCGAGCTGGTCCGCGACCAGAAGATCCGCGAGATCTCCGACATCCGCGACGAGAGTGATCGCTCCGGGATGCGCATCGTCATCGATCTGCGGCGCGACGCGGTGGGCGGCGCCGTCCTGAACCAGCTCTACAAGCATACCCAGATGCAGACCACCTTCGGCGTCATCATGCTGGCCCTGGCGAACAACCAGCCCCGCGTGATGAACATCAAGGAAATGATGATCCACTTCCTCCGCTTCCGGAGAGAGATCATTCTCCGCCGGAGCCGTTTCGAACTCCGCAAGGCCGAGGAGCGGGCCCATATTCTCGAGGGCTACCGCATTGCGCTCGACAAGATCGATCAGGTCATCAAGCTCATCCGGGGAAGCAAGACCCCCGACATCGCCAAAAAGGGGTTGGTGGACAAGTTCAAGCTGACCGAGATCCAGGCCCAGGCCATCCTGGAGATGCGCCTCCAGCGCCTGACCGGACTCGAGAGGGACAAGATCGAAGAGGAATACAAGGAACTCCAGAAGAAGATCAAATATCTCAACCGCGTCCTCATGGAAGCGAAGCTCCAGACACAGATCATCAAGGAGGAGATCACGGAGGTCCACCAGAAATTCGCCGATGCGCGCCGGACCGAGATCGTGGATGAGACGGGCGAGATCGCGCTTGAAGACATGATCGTCGAGGAGGACATGGCCGTTACCATCTCCAACTCCGGCTACATCAAGCGCAACGCGGTGAGCCTCTACCGGGCCCAGCGGCGCGGCGGCAAGGGTGTGATGGGCATGGGGACGAAAGAAGAAGATTTTGTGGAGCAGCTCTTCATCGCCTCAACGCACGACTATCTTCTTTTCTTCACGAGCTCCGGGCGGTGCCACTGGCTCAAGGTGCACGAAATTCCGCAGGCAGGGAAAACCGCCCGCGGCAAGGCGATTGTGAACGTGCTACAGCTCTCCGGAAGCGAGCGAGTCACCGCCGTGCTGCCCGTTCGGAAGTTCGAGCCCGACCGCTACGTGGTCATGGTGACCCGCCGGGGCGTGCTGAAGAAAACCGAGCTCACGGCGTTCAGCAACCCCCGCGCCGGCGGAATCATCGCCATCGGCCTCAAGAAAGGGGACGAGTTGATCACGGTGGGCCAGACGGACGGCACCCGCGAGATCTTCATCGGCACCCGGCAGGGGAAAGCCATCCGCTTTCCTGAAGCAAAGGCCCGCCCCATGGGCCGGACGGCCGCCGGCGTGCGCGGCATCGGTTTGGGCAAAGATGATTATGTCGTCGGAATGGAGGTTGTTTCCCCGGGCGATGTCATACTGACCGCCACCACCCATGGCTTCGGGAAGCGCTCCAAGGTGGACGATTACCGGGTCACGAACCGCGGCGGCAAGGGCGTGATCAACATCAAGGCCACCGACAGGAACGGCGAGGTCGTCGGCATCCGGCGGGTGATGGACGAAGACGAATTCATGCTCATCACAACGGGCGGTCAGATGATTCGTGCCAATGCCAAGGATGTTTCTATCATCGGGCGTTCGACCCAGGGGGTGCGCCTCATCGATGTGAAGGGAAAAGATCGGGTCGCCGCCCTCGCCAGGGTCGAAGACAGCGGAAATGGCCAGGAAGTGAGCTGAAAATTGCCGTGTGGGAGCCTTTGTTCCTGAATCCAAACCCAAAACCTGCCTCGCGGTTCACGCGCCTCTCTTTTTCCCGCGCGCTGGCGCTCACCGGCATCGTGCTGGCGGCGGCCTCGTGTGCCCTCGTGGCGGGAGAGACGCCCCCGAAGCATGTGGTACTGGCCCCTCCTCCCGCCACATTCTTGCCCCCTGCCGATGCCGCAAAGCCCCCTTCTCCTGCCCTGGCGCTGAGCCGGAAGGGGGAGCGGGCCTACCTGCAGGAGGACTACGACGCGGCCGAGCGGTTTTTCCGCGACGCTCTCCGGATCGAGCCGGGGGCGCTCCATGCACTCACCGGCATGGGCTGGACCCTTTACGATGACGGCCGGCCGAAAGGGGCACTTCCCTTTTTTCTGAAGGCCCGCAAACTTCACCCCAACGACGGCAGCGCCCAAAGGGGACTCGGCTATCT
Source organism: bacterium (assembly GCA_027622355.1). NCBI lineage: Bacteria > bacterium. Next base: position 4,254 of record JAQBZT010000150.1, read on the forward strand.
GTACTACCGCAGCGGTGACAAGGAAAAGGCAAGGCAGATGCTGGGTTCGCTCGACAAGGAAAAGTGGCCCGAGCTGGCAAACATTGACGCCGAGCTTCGAAGAAAAAAAACCACCCCGCCCGCGAAGACAGCGCCTTCGCAGGCCGGCTCCGCTCCACCGAAAGAAGCACGCGCGATTCCATCTCCCCCGAAGCCGGCGTCCCGAAAAATGGCGGCGCCCGCTTTGGCCCTACGGCCCTCTTACGCCAACATGGTGGAAGTGCCGGGAGGCCATTACGAGATGGGGATTGTCGCCGAGCCCCCGGAGAAGAATGAAAAAAAGAAGAGGCGGAGAAGAGGAAAGGCCGAGCAGAAGACGGAAAAGAAAAAAGGAATTCCTGTTGTCGTGAAACCTTTTCGCCTGGATCGTTTTGAAGTCACCAACGCGATGTATGCGCGCTTTGTCCGGGAAACAGGCCATCCGGCCCCTCCCTTCTGGGAGAGGCCGCACTTTCACGGCGAGCACATCCCCGTGGTCGGGGTGAGTTGGCATGAGGCGCGCGCGTATTGCGCTTGGGCGGGCAAGCGGCTTCCGGCGGAAAAAGAATGGGAGTTTGCCGCCAAGGGCGGCGCGATGGGCCGCCCCTATCCCTGGGGATCGAAGCTGGAGGACCGAAACGCGGTCTACGGCCTGCCGCCCGATCGCGGCGGACCGAAGGCGGTGGGGCGCCGCCCGGAGGGCGCCAGCCCCTATGGCGCCGAGGACATGGCCGGAAACGTCTGGGAATGGGTGGAGGATACTTTTCGGGCCCGCCTCGAGGACAGCCAGCCCATCGTGCGCGGCGGAAAAGCCTACCGCACCCTCCGCGGCGGCTCGTGGGTCAATTCCAGCCGGGAGCTGGCTACGATCGCCCGGACCGGGGACGTCCCCGGCCGCCGCCTGCCGGTCTATGGTTTCCGGTGCGCGGCAAACGCCCCGTAATGCGGTATGATGCCTGCCACCAATCCGGCGAGCGACTCCAAAACGAGGGAGGATATAGAATGTTGTCCCGTTATGTGATAGCAGCGGCGGCTCTGGCAGCGGCCCTGGCTTTCGGCGGCGCCTCTTCGTACTCCTGGGCGCAATCACCGGCGGAATCCCCCCAGGGAAATCCGCCTCCCGCGACGACGCCTGCACAGACACCCGCACAGCAACCCCCCCCGCAGGCGCCCGAGCCCCCTGCGCAGCCCCAGCGGCCGCTCGATCTGGTCGTGAGCGTCACCATGGCCACCGGAAAAGTGGAAACCTTTCACAGGCAGATCGACGAGATGGAGATCATCACCCGGCCCGATGGAGGACTGGAGATGATCCATCTGGTGCTGGTCGCCGGCGGGGAACGGAACACCCACGTCTGGTACAACTACTCCCAGGTGGCGAAGCTGAGCTACCGTTTCGTGACGGCCGAGGGAAAGAAGAAGGTGAAGGTGCGCGTGCTCAACCCATCGGTCCCTACCCGCTCGCTGACGGACCGGCTCGAGCCGCTGAGCCCCGAGGAATACCGCTAGCCGCCGGCCGGATCCTTTTGAGCGATACAAGGAAGTCCATGACCTACAAGGGATACACGAACCCCGATCTGGTTTGGCCGCCCGAGCGCCTCAAGGAGCGGATCGGGGAGATGAAGGGCCCCGATCTGGTGCTCGTGGACACACGTCCCGCGCCGGATTTCTGCGCCGGACATATCGAGGGCGCGGCCCATTTCGACATCTACGGCGTCTCGCTGAACGACACCCGCCCCGAGGCGCTCTCGGCCTTCACCTGGATGCTCGCGTATCTCATGGAGATCCGCGGCGTTGACTACGGCAAGACAGTGGTCTTCTACGAAGCGAACAGCGGCTTTCGCGCCGCGCGGGGATTCTGGTTTCTCGAATACTTCGGCCACGAAGACGTGCACATCCTCGACGGGGGATTTGAGGCATGGAAAAAAGCCGGCCTGCCCGTCACACGGGAGGCGTGGCCGATGGCGCCCAACGCGCTCGACAAGGGCCCCGAGGGCGATCGCCGCATCATCCGCAGCGCCTTCGCCAGCCATCTGAAGGCGCCGCTCGAAGGCCGGCTGGCTACGGCGCAGTATATCCTCGATCACCTGAACGATCCGGACGTGAAAATCCACGACACCCGATCGGGGGGCGAGTACTATGCCGAGAACATCCGCGCCGCGCGGGGCGGGGCGATCCCCGGCTCGACGCATCTGGAGTGGCTCGAGACGATCGGCGCGGACGGCTCCCTGAAGGACGCGGACACCCTCCGGAAGATGCTCGAGGAAAAGGGCTTTCTCCCGGACAAGGAAATTGTCCCGCTCTGTCAGGGGGGCTACCGCTCGGCACACGCCTACCTGGTCTACCGCCTGCTCGGCTACCCGAGGGCGCGGAACTATCTCGGCTCCTGGAAAGAATGGGGCGATCGGGCGGACCTGCCCCTCGAGGTTCCCGTGCGCAAGGGCTAGGGTGGGCGATCGGCCCTTCCACGAAAAATCCATATGATGTGCGCCATGTCCTCGAGCGAGACCCCACCCCGCGGCCGGTACCTGACGGCGGAGATTCCGGGAACGGGCGGCCGCTACCGGGATGCGCCCGAGGATTTCGAGGTCGAGGAAACCTGGCCCGGCTCCCCCGGCGGGAGCGGGGAGCACGTTTATCTTTGGATCGAAAAACGCGGAATCCCCACCCTCGACGCCATCCGGCGGCTCGCTCGCGCGCTGGGTGCCCAGGAGCGGGACGCGGGCCATGCGGGGCTGAAGGACGCCCGGGCGGTGGCGAGACAGATGCTTTCCTTCCGCCTTGCGCGCGATCCAGGGGAAAAGTTCTCCGCCGCCGAAGGGGCCCTGGGGAGCGGGCTTCGCGTTCTCTCGTGGAGCCGCGGCCCCTCGAAGATCCGCCGCGGGGCGCACGCCGGCAACCGTTTCCGCATCCGGCTTCGGGGGGCGGTGCCCGGCGCAGCGGAGCGGGCGGGCGCCGTGCTGGAGGTGCTGGAGAAAAGGGGCCTGCCAAATGCCTTCGGCGAACAGCGCTTCGGTGCGCGCGGCCATTCGGCCGAGGCGGGCCGCGCTCTCGTGCGCGGGGAAATGGTCCGGTTCGTGTCGGTTTTGCTCGAGGGCGGCTTCTCGGGCGGGCCGGAGCGGGAGGCGGAATACGAGAGCAGACTCGCACGGGGAGATCATGGAGGGGCCCGCGCCCTTTTGCCCGAATCCCGGCAGATGGAGCGGCTTCTCCTCTCCC
>JAQBZT010000151.1 GCA_027622355.1 bacterium
TGTGCGGGGAAAGCACTCCCTCCCCCCTCGGGGGAGGGTTGGGGAGGGGGAACGTACCCCTTCTCCATACCCCGCTCGAACCATGTTCGGCGGGGACTCCTTCTCCCCCCGGGAGAAGGCTGGGATGAGGGAAGGTTTTCAAGAGCGCCCCGCGAAAGCAGGGCGTTTTTTTTGTGGGCCCCGCAAGGTAGAATTCCCAGATTGAAACGACACTAGACTTGGAGTGTGAGGCCGTGACTTCATTTCCAACGAATTCACCCAACGATGACCATCTTGCGGACCTTGAAAATCACATAAAATCGAGCAAATGGAGTGATGCACGCCAAAAATTGTTTGAACTCCTGTCACAGGGAATGCTTGATGTAACCGATTATGACCTCTGGGGCCAGTTCGCTGGTGATATTGATCGCGGACTTGCTAAAAATTGGCATGCAAGGGAGCAGTTTTGGCGAGCCTTATGCCGCCGGATTCGTGAAAGAGAGCGCGCGACGAATACCCGAACCCATAAAGGTCTTATCTACTTCAAGATTGGTGGAATGTCTCTCCTTGCAGGCAAGAGTATCCTCACCGGCATCAAATGGCTCAGACTTGCATACAAAGAGGACGAAATTTTATACGACGAATTGCACCAATCAGTACCACAAGATCAGTCTGCGCGTAGGCTTTTGGTCATCCTGAAAGCATTTAGACGGTTTTTAAATGGTATCCGGAATCAGCAAGGGAAGCAGGTCCAACAACTAATAAATCTGCATCGGACTAGAGTTGCAAGACTATTTGTGGAGGTATTTGACAAGAATATTTATGAGAAAAACTCTGGAACGCCTACTGATCTCCGTGGCTTAAGCAGGGTTCCCTTCGATAGATTGCTCGGCCGAAATCCATACAGAGTTGTCGTCCAGCAAAACTACGATGCTGCCAGATGGCTTTGTGGCAAAGAAAGCGAAATGAGCCCAGTAAATTTGGAAAAATACGGTCTCGCTCAGGCAGTTGTTGTGCTTTGTGGGTCCACCATTGAAGGACTGCTTTATGGAAATCCATCTGTTAGGTTGCAAGTACGAAAAGAGATCAAGAGGGACAAGCCTAATTACACTCTCAGTTGGCTTGTTCTGGCCTACCTTCAGAAAAAGTCCCTGCAGCCTGAGTTGGTGGCGGGGTTGGTTTTTCTGTGGTTCGCGAGGGATTTAATCCATCCGAAACTTGGGAGAAAACATTATGATTTACACATAGATATGAATTTTGCGGAATTCGTGTGGGAATTAACCGGAGCGGTGATAAAAATGATGGCCGTCCAAAGCCGTTCCACAAAGTTTCCTCGTAAACCATAGAAATAATCCCCCATGCTCTCATCCCTCGACTGGTATCTGATCTTCGCGTATCTGGCCCTCGCGCTGGGGGCGGAAGGGATGCCCGCATAAAAAAACCCCGGAGCAGATTCTGCCCCGGGTTTTTTTTATGCTCAACCGGCGAGTCTAGTCTTCTTCTACAAACTCGGCCGAGTACTCGATCTTGATTCCCCGCTGAACGCTCTGGCTTGCGGGACAGCCCAGATCGTGCACCCCCAGGGCGCGCTCGGCTTCGGGGCGCTTGCCCTTGGGAATCCTGGCCTTGTAGTGAACCTTGATCTTGGTGATCAGGGCCATGCCGTCCACATCTTCGATGAAACCTTCCACATGTGCTTCGAGGTTATCCGGAGCACTTGGAATGCCGCGCGCATCCAGCGCGCCGCCCATATTTCCGGTCATTCACCCCGCGACGGCGGCGACGAGATGATCCAGCGTCGCGGGCCGCTCCTCTTCGGGGTCCACCTTGTAGTAGGCCTTGATCCCTCCGTGCACGCCGTAGGGGATCGGGGCGTCCTTGAAGTCCGACAGGTAGGCCGTCTTCATGGCCTTGCCGGGCTCCTTGACCACACGAACCTTGCTGACATGGATCACTTTTCCCACAGGTCTTCTCCTATGCGGGTTGGAATTCGGTGAACGATAGTTGGCGACAGAGGGGGAGAATACCATCAACGAACCTCCGGTGGAACAGGTTTCGGCCGGACAGCGGCGGATTTGCTTAACGGTATGCATTCACTCACTTCGGGGGCGGAAGCATATTTGCGAATGTGCAGGGCAGGGGATCAGTCTGTGTTGTTGAGGCACAGGACGGCGCGCCAGTAGTCAAAGAGATTCACTTTCTTCTGGATACTGGGCGTGAGGCGGTTGGTCTGGAGGAGACGCTCCAGATCAAGGGTGGTTTCCCATCCGAGCTTGCGGACGAGCACGTTGGCGGCTTCCTCGCAGAAGGCGAGAAAGCGGTTCTGGCTCTTGAAGTGATTGATGAAGACGATGCGCCCGCCGGGCTTGCAGACGCGGCAGATCTCCGAGACGACCTTGAAGGGGTCCGGCGCGGCGCTGACGACGTAGCAGGCCGTCACGCAGTCGAAGCTGTTGTCGGGGAATTCCATGGCCTGCGCGTCCATGACCTGCAGGGAGACGTTGCCAAGGCTTTCTCTTTCGACTTTTTCGTTGGCCTTTTCGAGCATTTTCGGGGAGATGTCGATTCCGACGATCTTGGCCTGACGCGAGTAGAGGGGAAGGGATAGGCCGGTTCCCACTCCGACCTCGAGCAGGCGCTCGCCGGGTTTCAGATCGAGGAGATCGACTCCGACATCGCGGCCTTCGCTGAAGATTTTCTTGAAGATCAGATCGTAGAAATTGCCCCAACGATCATAGGTTTTGATCACGCCTTCTTGGGTGAGCACTATAACCGTTCCCTTTAAGATCGCGCGCAAAACAACAATCAATGAACATTGGACAAAAGAAAAAGACCCAACATCCCAAATATGGAGAAGTCAAACCGCGAGTTCTCTATCAGCCTCGCCCAATCAAGTCAAGGTTGATCATCGGGCGGTCTGGAATCCAGTTTGGCGACGGAAGAACTATGGCGGAATTATATCGTATTTTCCTTCAGGGGTGCACATGTTTTCGCGCCCGGTGGGCGGGGGGCGAAAATGCCGCTAAAGCGTTGGAATTCCTGCCCAAGGGTGATATGTTCCAGGCGCCTCACTCCTTCGCGCGGGAAGCCGGAGGGGTAGGGGGTGGGGCGTCGCGCCGCCCCGGTTTGCCCGGCCCGCGGTATCTGTTCTTCCCTTGCTCGAGGTGAAAGCGATTTGGGCTCATTTTTTGAGAGTTTGCCCCTTTGGGCGAATCTGGTTGCGTTCGCGGCAGGGGTTCTGGTGGTGACCAAGGGGGCCGGCTGGTTCACGGGCGGCGCCGTGGCGATCGCCCGGGCGACCGGGGTCTCCAACATGTTCATCGGGGCGACGCTGGTCAGTATCGCCACCACCCTTCCCGAGTTCGGCGTTTCAGCTTTCGCCGCGGCGGTGGGACGGCTCGACACCTCGGTCGGCAACGCGGTCGGCTCGACGATCTGCAACATCGGCCTGATTCTCGCCATCGGGCTGTTAATCCGCCCCATGCCCATCCCGCGCGCCATCGTCCAGAAAGAGGGCCTCATCATGATCGGCGCCGCGGCGCTGGTTATCCTCTTGTCCTTCAGCGGAACGATTGGAAGAGGGGAAGGCGCCGTCCTTCTCCTGGCGGCCGTTCTGTATCTGTGGCATCTGGCCCGGCGCTCGGGCTGGGGGAGTCCTGCCGCGAACGGGGAGGGCGCGCAGGCTTCGCTGGCCGGGGTTGCGGGCCGCTTTCTCGCCGGGGCGGCCGCTGTGCTGGCCGGCAGCATGCTTCTTGTGGAGAACGCCGCCAAGCTGGCGCGCGCGGCGGGGGTGCCCGAGCTGGTCATCGCGGTCACGCTGGTGGCGATCGGCACCTCGATGCCCGAGCTCATTACCGCGATCGTCTCCGCCTTGCACGGGCACAAGGACATAGCGCTGGGCAACGTGATCGGCGCGAACGTCTTGAACCTGACCTGGGTTCTGGGAGCCGCCTCGGCGATCCGGCCGCTGCCTATTCGGACGCAGACGTTTTCCCTGGATTTTCCCGCGATGGTTGCGGTGATGGCGCTGCTTCTGGCCGCGGCGGCTTTTCCGGGACCGCGCGGGCGCTGGGTGGGCGGGGCGTTTCTTCTCGCCTACGGCGTCTACCTGGCACTCATGTTTTCCTGGTTTGCCTAGAGGGGTGATTTTTCACAAATTGACCCCTCCCTGGCGGTTTTACTACTATTTCCCTGGCGGTTTTACTACTATCGAGGTACGCCCAAGACAACCACCACCCAGGGGGTCGATATGAATCCGAAAAACACGGTGACGGAAAATCATCCGCTCGGCAGACATCTTCGGATGGCGACGGAATCGGCCTTTGATGTCATCCGTTTCAGGGACGGGGAAATTATCGAGTATGTCTGGCGGCTTCTCCTGCGTTTTGCCCATGTGGACAATCTGTTCCGGTGCTCCCCCGGGACGGGCGAGCGTCTGGAGCGGGTTCTGGATTTTCTGGTTGAAGCCGAGGGGCGTCGGGGGGCCTCCCTTCGCGAGCTCAAGCTCCAGATGGGGGATGTCTGCCTTTTCTTTACGGGGCTTTATCCGGAAAATCTCCAGAGGAAGAAGCTGAACCCCGAATTTTACGTATCCCAGGGAAAAGCCGCCTACTGTCACGTTGCCGACATTGACGGAGTGCGGCCGAGTGCTCGGTTGTTCCGCAAGCTCACAGATGAGTTCGATACCTGCGTCAGCGCTTTGCGCTTGGAGCGCGAGTTTCTCTTCGATTCGTTCTATCAGTACATCGGCCGGCAATTCAGCATATAACGAGGTGCCACGCCGCCAATCGGTTCATGTAAAAAAAGAGGGAAGGAATGAACATTCAGAAAGCAGCTCCGTTTTTTTTGGTGCTCGGTTTGGCGGTTGGCGCGGCGGCGGGGCCGGCTGCGGGCGCGGAAAAAAAGAAAAGCGCCGCGCAGAATGAGTCGGCCGAAGTCGCGATCATTAACGGAAAAAAACTGACGCTGGGCGAGATCAATCAGCTGATCGGACGGTTTCCGCCGACGGTGCAGATTCGGATCCGGAAGAACCGTGAAAAATTCCTGAGTGGCCTCATCGAAACGGAGTTGCTGTTTCAAGAGGCGATCCGGAGAAAGTACGACGAGGTTCCCGGCATCCGGGCCCGGATCGAACAGGCGAAGCAGCGCATCGTGGTCGAGGAGTTCGTCCGGCAGGAAGTCAACGACGCCGCCGAAGTTTCGGATGCCGAGTTGCGCGATTTTTTCGAAAAAAACAAAAACCGTTTTCAGCGCAAGGAATCGGTGCTGCTGGCCCACATCGTTACTTCGTTGGAAAAGGATGCCTGGAGCGCAGTGGCGGAATTGCGGAACGGCACTTCATTTTCCGAGGTGGCGCGCAAGCGCTCTATCGTCGAGGCGACGCGCGAAAATGGCGGGATGATGGGGACGGTTCAACGCGGCGAGTTGGAGCGGGGCATAGAGGAAGTGGTCTTCAAGCTTCCCATCGGAAAGTTCAGCGATCCGGTCAAAAGCACGCTGGGTTGGCAGATTTTTCGTGTGTCTGAAAAGACCCCGGCGGCCATAGCGAATTTCAATGATGTCAAAGATGATGTCCGAAACATCCTTCTCGATATCAAGCGGCGCGCGAAGTTCCAGGAGATTGCGAGAAAACTCCGAGAGAGCGGAAACGTAAAGGTATTTCCCGAGCGTTTGCGGTAGGCGGGCTCCCCCGGTCCGTGGGAGGTGCTGACCCTTTCTTCTCAAGAGGTTGTGGAGAGATGTGCCTACTTTTTCCCCCGGCTGTCCACAGCTTCTCCCGGCGTAATCCCCCTTTTTTTCACGGTCTGTTAACAATAAATTGTGGTTTTGACGCGAAAATTCTTTGACAGGACACAATATGTTGTGGTTTGATCGAAGCGCTCGGTTTTGCGGGCGCCCCTGAATTGCGTCCGTGATTTTCGATGTGGAGAAACGGTTACGGGACCGGCGGCCGCCGGGTGATGCCGAGGCGCCGCGGAATTTCTTCTTCGCGAAGATGCACTGCCGTTTCACCCGCGCCATCGGGCGAGCGTGGGCGATACCAAAACGGCAGGTATCCGGGGGGGAGGGAATCCCGCTCCAAGTGCGCTTTGGCTCCTGGGAAGTCACTGCTTCGCGGACGCTCCCGCTGGCGGCCGCCGATCCGGTAACCGTTTTTCTTTGTTCCGCATTTTTTTCCTTTCGATATTCACGGCGGAGGATCCGCTTAGCGGGCGTGGAGCAGGCCGAGGATGGCCCGCGCCGGGGCGCCCGCCGCCGGGAATAGGAGCCAGGCGATGAGCATCAAGTCGGACGGCTGGATCATACGGATGGCGCGCGAGCACGGCATGATCGAGCCGTTTGCCGAAAAACAGGTCCGCGATGGAGTCATCTCCTACGGGGTTTCATCCTACGGCTACGACGTCCGCATTGCGGATGAGTTCATGATCTTCACCAACGTGAATTCGACCATCGTCGATCCGAAAAACTTCGACGAGCGCTCCCTGGTCAAGATCAAGGCGGATACCTGCATCATCCCGCCCAATTCCTTCGCCCTGGCCAAAACGGTCGAATACTTCCGGATTCCCCGGAATGTCCTGACAATCTGCGTCGGGAAGAGCACCTATGCGCGCTGCGGGATCATCGTCAACGTCACTCCCTTCGAGCCCGAGTGGGAGGGTTTCGTTACCCTCGAAGTGTCGAACACCACCCCGCTTCCCGCCAAAATTTACGCAAACGAGGGCATCGCACAGGTACTTTTCTTCGAGAGCGATGAAATGTGTCAGATCTCCTATGCGGACAAGAAGGGCAAGTACCAGAGCCAGAAAGGCCTCACCCTGCCCCGGCTTTAGCCGAAAAGGCGGATTTCTCCCTCCCCGGCTTATCTTTACTCCGGCGCCTTGAAATAGGGCTTCCGTTCCCGTTGTTCCTATTTAAAGAAACGTTGTGTTCGAAAATACGGGGCGAGGGGTGTATAATTCTCCGCAGGGTGGCGCGGTTTCGTATCGCTAACCACATGAAATTTCATGCGTTGAGGTACCCATGTCCCGGCAGTTGTCTCATCTGGATGAAAGCGGCCACGCCCGCATGGTGGAAGTGGGCGAGAAGGCAGAGACGGCCCGCGAGGCGGTGGCCCGCGGCCGGGTGGAGATGAAGCCCGAGACGCTTCGCCTCATCCTCGAGGGCGCCCTGCCGAAGGGCGATGTGCTCGGGACGGCCCGGGTGGCCGCCGTCATGGGGGCCAAGCGCTGCGCCGAGTTGATCCCGATGTGCCATCCCATCCGCATGACCGGGGTGGAGATTGCCTTCACCCCCATGGCCAAGGAGGGCGGGATCGAGATCGAAGCGACCGTCCGGGCCCGCGATCGCACCGGGGTGGAGATGGAGGCGTTGACCGCCGTTTCGGTCGCGGCCCTGACGATTTACGACATGTGCAAGGCGGTGGACCGGGAAATGGTCATCGCCGATGTCTGCCTGATGAAAAAAAGCGGAGGGAAAAGCGGCGCTTTCATCCGAAGCGATTAAGG
>JAQBZT010000152.1 GCA_027622355.1 bacterium
GGCGGTGATTTGGGGAATTTGAAGAAAGGAGAGGAGTTCCCGGAGTTTGAGGCGGCCGTTTTCTCTCAGCCGATCGGTATCGTGAGCCAGCCGATCCGTACCCGTGCCGGTTATCACATCATTTTGGTCACCGGCACGCGCGCCGGGAAAACCACCCTGCTCGCCGAAGTGTCCGAAAAGATCAAGGACAAGCTGTTCGACGAAAAACGGGCGCGCCGCTACCGGGAATGGATATCCGAGTTGAAGCGCTCGGCGTTTCTGGAGATCAATTACTATCCCCAGGCCGTAACCTCCAAGGATGGTTCCGTGGGGCCGCTCTTCCGGAACGTCCGCGATCAGGTGACGTTCCGGCTCGTTGAGATGAAGATCGTCAGCGGCGCGGGGCTGTTCTTCCGCGAGGAGATTTTCTGGGCCTACGGCACCAAACGGAAGGACCCGCGCTGGGAATCCGATAAACTCAAGGTTGACAACGAGCGGCGGCTCGACGCGGAGACCATCGGGACCTTGGGTCGGATGTTTCGCGAGTTCGTAAATCCCGACCCGGCCGCGAGCATTTTCTTTTTCAAGAACAACGCAATATGGCCCGCCTCTTTTCTCGGTAAGGTGAACTTCGCCGACATGATCAAAGCCTACTCTCTCAATCCTAAAATGAAGCACCTGGAACTTTTGATCGATTCCAAGCAAATTCGTCTTAAATTCGAAATCAAGGTGGAAAAAACCCGGAGCATCGTATCCGACAGCCAGGAAATTTCCGGTTAGGCCCCCGTGCGGATCGATCAATTTCTTGTCCTGTGCCGAATCGTGAAGCGAAGATCGCTGGCCAAGGAATTGGCCGACGCCGGCCAGATTCGTATCGGGGAAGAGACCGCAAAGCCGGGCCGCCAGGTCCGGGAGGGGGATGAGCTTGAGATCCGGCAGCCGGGACGCGTGCTGAGAGTTCGCGTGCGGGAGATCCCCCCGCGGCGGCCCTCACGGGAAGCGGCTCTGGCGTATTTTGAGATCATTGAAGAAACCCGGACAAAATCACCTGCCGACGACCGGCCGCCGGGCCCCTCGGTGGATTTTTTGAGCCGGAAGTAGAGCGGCCGACTTGCGCCGATGTCTCGAGACTGCTAGATTCGCCTCAATGATGTTCCAGAAGAAACCTTGGGCTGGGAAGTCCGCGTTTCGGATGGAGCGTCTGGAAAAGCGATAGTGCACTCCCCCTTTAATGCTGTTCCGAGAGACAGCAAAGGAGGTGCCGTGAGTTCCCTGCGGTTGCATTTAAAGCCACACCCAAAATCCACAACGACACCTCTGTTCCGGAAGGAATGGGGGTTTTTTTTCGCGCCTCTGCCCCGGCGCACCGGAGGCGCCCCCGATGGAGCGTGAAGAGATCGGGGCCGAGCAGATCGCCCGCACCCTGCGGCGCCTGGCGCACGAGATCATCGAGAAGGCCGAAGACTTTCGCGCCCTCGCTTTGGTCGGCTTGCGTACCCGGGGGGCACCGATAGCCGAGCGCCTCGCCGACCACATCAAGGCGTTCGAGGGAACCCGCCCGCCCGTTGGCATCCTGGACATCACCCTTTACCGCGACGACCTCGATCAATCGGGCGCGCGGACCAAGCTGCAGCGCACCGAACTGTCTTTTTCCCTCGAGGGAAAAGAGGTCGTGCTGGTGGACGATGTCCTCTACACCGGCCGCACGATCCGCGCCGCGCTGGCCGCGCTGGTGAACTTCGGGCGCCCTCGCAGGGTGGGCCTCGCCGTCCTGGTGGACCGGGGGGAGCGGGAGCTTCCCGTCCGGCCCGACTACGTCGGGCGGAATCTGGATGTCCGGCTGGGGGAGGAGGTGCAGGTGCTTATAAAGGAGATTGACGGCCGCGACGCGGTCGTTGTGCGCGAGATTTCTGTGAATTCCCAAAAGGCGGTTCCCCGTTCCGCCGGACAGAGGGAGGAGTGAGCCATGCAGCCGGAACCTTTCACCCGTAAGGACCTCCTCTCCATCCGGGAGCTCTCGGCCGGAGAGATTTTGTTCCTCCTGGATCAGACCGATTCGTTCCGGGAGGTGAACGAGCGCGACATCAAGAAAGTGCCCGCCCTGCGGGGCAAGACGATCGTCAACCTCTTCTTCGAGGTGAGCACGCGGACGCGCACCTCGTTCGAAATCGCCGGCAAGCGCCTCTCGGCCGACGTCATCAACATCACCGCTTCGGCGAGTGCGACCGAGAAGGGTGAAACCCTTCGCGACACCGCCCGCAACATCGAGGCGATGGCGACCGACGTGCTGGTGGTCCGCCACGGTGCCTCGGGGGCGCCCGAATTCCTCGCCCGGGAGCTTTCCTGCGGGGTGGTCAACGCCGGCGACGGCCGCCACGAGCACCCGACCCAGGCCCTGCTCGACCTCTATACCATCCGGGAGCACAAGGAGAACTTCGAGGGCCTGCGCGTCGCCATCGTGGGTGACATCGCCAACAGCCGGGTGGCCCGCTCGGACATCCTCGGGCTGCGCAAGCTCGGGGCCGAAGTCCTGGTCTGCGGGCCGCGCACCATGATTCCGGCCGAGTGCGAAACCCTCGGCTGCGAGGTGACGAGCGAGGTGGACGCCGCCATCGAGTGGGCGGACGTCCTCATGGCGCTCCGCATCCAGCTCGAGCGCGGTGCCGGGGCCGCCTTCCCGAGCGAGCGCGAATATGCGGCGACCTACGGCATCACCCACAAGCGTCTCCAGCGGGCCAAGGAGGACATCCTCATCATGCACCCCGGCCCCATCAACCGCGGGATCGAGCTGAGCCCCGACGTGGCGGACGGCCCCTTCTCCCTCATCCTCGAGCAGGTCGAGTACGGGGTCGCCTGCCGGATGGCGGTTCTCTACCTCCTCTCCGGTTCGGCGGGGCGGGGAGAGTTTCAGTCTGAAGCGCGCGCCGGAAAGGCCGAAAGGAGGGCGGAAGATGCCGTTGCTCATTAAGGGAGGGCGGCTCCTCGACCCCTTGGGGGGCACCGACGCCGCCCTCGATCTCCTCATCGAAAATGGGAAGATCGCCCGGCGCGCGCCGGACATTCCGCCCCGAAAGGGAGACGAGGTGCTCGACGCCGCCGGCCTCATCGTCTGCCCCGGCTTCATTGACATGCACGTGCACTTCCGCGAGCCGGGCCAGGAGTTCAAGGAAGACATCGAGAGCGGCACCCGGGCCGCCGCCGCGGGCGGCTTCACCGCCGTCGCCTGCATGGCCAACACCGACCCGGTAAACGACACGAGTTCCATCACCGAGCGCATCCTCAAGCGCGCCAAAGAAGCAGGCGTGTGCCGCGTCCATCCGGTGGGCGCCGTATCGGTCGGGATGAAGGGCGAGGGCTTGACCGAGATGGCCGAGCAGAAAAAACTCGGCGCCATCGCCTTCAGCGACGACGGCGTTCCCGTGCGCACGGCCGCCCTCATGCGCGCGGCGATGGAGTACGCCGGGATGCTCGGCATGCCCATCCTCGAGCACGCGGAGGACCTTTCCCTCTCCGGGGGAAAGGTGATGAACGAGGGCGCCGTCGCGACCCAGCTCGGCCTCGCGGGAAACCCCGCGGCAAGCGAAGACATCGCCGTCTACCGCAACATCCGCCTCGCCGAGCTGACCGGCGGCATCCTCCACATCCTGCACGTCACCTCCGCCGGCGCGGTGGATCTCATCCGCCAGGCCCGGGCCAAGGGCCTGCGCGTCACGGGGGAGGCCACGCCCCATCATCTCACCCTCACCGACGAGGCGGTGCGCGGCTTCAACTCCTCCGCCAAGATGTCCCCGCCCCTTCGCTTGGAGGCCGACCGCCAGGCACTTATCGCAGGCCTCAAGGACGGCACCCTCTCGGTCATCGCCACCGACCACGCGCCCCACTTCGAGGCCGAGCTCCAGGTCGAGTTCGACGCGGTGCCGAACGGGGTCGTCGGCCTCGAAACCGCCGTCTCCCTCGTGCTCGATCGGCTCGTGGGCGCAGGGGCGCTCACCCTGATGGAAGCCGTCTCGAAATTCACCGTAGGCCCCGCGAAAGTCCTCAACCTGCCGGGCGGCACCCTGGCCGAGGGCGCCCCGGGGGACGTGACGCTCCTCGATCTCGAGCGGGAGATCACCGTCGATCCAGAAACCTTCGAGAGCCGGGGGAGGAACACCCCCTTCGCCGGGTGGAAGCTCAAGGGCTGCGCCGCGGCGACGATTGTGGAAGGGGAGATCCGGATGCGCCGCACCGGGGCGGGCGTTCAGATATTCACCGGAGCGGGGGTGAGCGGCTGATGCGCGAGCTCAGGCCCGCTATTCTGGCGCTCGAGGACGGGCGCGTCTTCCGGGGCCGCGCTTTCGGCGCGTGGGCCGACGCCGAGGGCGAGCTCGTCTTCAACACCGCCATGACCGGCTACCAGGAGATCCTCACCGATCCCTCCTATCGCGGCCAGATGGTCGTCATGACCTATCCCCACATCGGGAACTACGGCGTTATTCCCGGCGATGAGGAGTCCCGCCGGGTGTGGACCGAGGCCTTCATCGTCAAGGAGATCTGCCGGAGGCCGAGCCACCACCGCGCGGTGGGGGACGTGGACGGCTACCTCAAAAAATTCGGCGTCCCCGGCATCGAGGGGATAGACACCCGGGCCCTCACGCGCCACATCCGCGAGGCGGGCGCCCTCAAGGCGGTGCTCTCCTCCACCACACTCGATGCGGACATTTTGATCGAGCGCGCGAAGCTGAGCCCCGGTCTCGAGGGGCGCGATCTGGTGCAGGATGTGACCTGCGCCAAGGCCTACCGCATGGGGGAGAGCGGAAAGCCGCTCTGCGTGGCCTATGACCTCGGGGCGAAGCGCGAAATCTTCGAGCAGCTGGCCGAGCGGTTTTTCCTCGAAATCGTCCCCGCCGGGGAGAGCGCCGAGGATGTCCTCCTGCGCGAGCCCGACGCCGTCTTTCTCTCCAACGGCCCCGGCGATCCCGCCGCCCTCGGCCACATCGTCGAGAACGTGAAAAAACTCCTCGGCAAGGTGCCCCTCGTCGGCATCTGCCTCGGCCACCAGATCCTCGCCCAGGCCCTCGGCGCCCGGACCTTCAAGCTCAAATTCGGCCACCACGGCGCGAACCATCCCGTCCAGCACCGGATCACCCGCAAGGTCGCCATCACGAGCCAGAACCACTCCTACGCCGTCGATCCCAAGAGCTTCCAAAAGGGCACCATTACCACCCACCTCAACCTCAACGATCAGACCTGCGAGGGCCTCATGTGCGCCGAGCCCCCCGTCTTCTCGGTCCAGTACCACCCCGAGGCCTGCCCCGGGCCCCACGACGCGAGAGAGCTGTTCGATCGGTTTTATGCGTTTTGTCGAGGGGAGGAGTAGGGAGGTGGGCGCTAAGCCGAGAATGCCGAAGAGGCCACGACAACATCAATTGGAAGATGCCTCTCGAAATGCTTTGCGTGGTTTGCTTCCTTCTGCATGGGTTTTTCGTGACAATCCGCAGGATTATGGAATTGATGGAGAGGTAGAAATATTCGACGATAATGGAAATGCAACGGGGAATTTATTTCTAGTTCAGATTAAAGCTACTGACGCCTCTCTCCCAAAGAACGCTTTGTCGTTTCCTTTGAAAGTTGAAGCGTGTAGATATTATTTATCTCTTGATCTTCCGGTTTTGATTGTTCGATATCATGCGTCATCAAATGCATTTTATGCCAAATGGTTTGAGACCTTTGAGCTTCCTTCGTGGGAGAAAGCAAAGAGGCAGAAGACGATTACATTTAAAATGCCAGAAGAAGATAGGATAACTGCAAAGTATATGTCTGATTTGCCATCAAATCTTGAAGTACTTAAGCAAGTTAAATTCCCTAATATTCATCTGCCAATTCCCTTTGAATTGAGAATTTCCGAACCAAAAATGTTTGGACAGACTGCGGCCGAATTATCGTCAAAAATAAGAAAAGAGGCAGGCAAGGTTCCCGAAGTTTTACGTATTGGTTTAAGGAAATATGACCAAGTTAAGTTGCTAATTTCGGTGCATAAGAATCGAACTGTTGTTAGGTTGGCCGGAATTCCTATTTATATGTTGGAAATGAGTAAAAAATATAAGAAAAAAGAGGTGCATGAAAAGTTTCCGAGCGATGTATTGGTTTGTGTAGCGGTCGGTTTGTATTTTCGGAGCCATTTTATGCCTGCATCGAAAATATTTTCTGAATTTTCCTTGCAATCGAACATCATAAAGGAAGCAGAAGTGGCTGTTCATTGCGTGGTCTGTATGACACGAGCTGGATTAATAGAAGAGGCTTTGAAAATAGCGGAATATTTACATTCGATAGAAGGCGCTGAATTGAGTGCGCTTTCACAGTATCTAATGTCATTGATTTATTGCAGTGAAAATGTGGGTGAGTCAGGCGTACTTAAGAAATATTTGGGTAGGCAGATTGAATATGCCAAAAGTTCGGGGCAGTCACATCGGTTGGCTACGGCGTATTACAATTTTGGAAACCATATTCGTGGGAAAGAAAAAGATATTGAAGCATTTAGGAGCTATAGGCTCGCCTCGAAAACTGACAATCAATATTTGAAGCGTCCTTATTTTTGGAAAGAAGTTGGGGGAATCTTATTTGAATCTGGGCATTATAAATGGGCGTCTGAATCATATTCCCGGGCGCTTAAATTGGGGGAAGTTGGTGAATGCCATGCTTTATATGCCGACAGCCTCATGTATGCGGGCCAATATGAACGGGCTGTCGCTGAATTAGATAAGTATTTGAAGTCTGAGAAATCTCCTCCCGCAGTTTGGTGTTTGAAGGGATTTGCCTTCAAAAAAGTATCCGAGATTTTGAAATTGAAGACACAAAAAAGAAATAAGCAAAAGGCTAAAGAATGTATTTACTTTGAGAAAAATGAAAATGATTCAGATGTTAAGGATAAGTGCGAGGAGGTATTGCGATTTCACGATTCTTTAAATGCACCGGCCTATTTTAATTTGGGGCTTATCGCTTCTCGCGAAAATGAGCTAGCAAAATCCTTTTTGTGTTTTTTGATGGCTGCTCTTTTAAACGTCAGTGATGTTGAATCTTGGTGTAATACAATTTTGGCGGGCTTCCCCATTGATATTGGAATTCCGGAGCATTTTTTGATTAGAGTGATTCAAGTAGCATATCAAAAAAATTCCGAACGATTTATGGAGCAGTTAATCGAAAATGTTAATCAACAATCTGGGGATTTTCAGAAAGATGAATTCTTGAATCTTATGAATGAGGTTATATCAAGTATTCCTGGTGAAAAGTATCCTGTGAAAATGAGGCTTTTGGGGGCCGATGGGGAGTTTGCAACTTTATATTCTGGAGACCGCGACTTGATTGAGAGGGCTGGAACATAGAGGGGTATCTCGGACGGAAGGTTGAAAGCGAGGAACGAACAATTGCCCAAACGATCCGACATGCAAAACTTAACTTTCCTTCCTTCCCCCCGCCCTA
>JAQBZT010000153.1 GCA_027622355.1 bacterium
CCGGAGCCGCAAGCCGCCGCGAGGAACAAAATCAGAAAAAGACCAAAGAAAAACCGCGAGCAGCCCTGCATATCAAGTTTCGTCATGAATTCCCCAACCCCAATCTTTCTGAAAGAAAAGTTTCGGCTTCCTGAAGGTCCGGCAGCCCGGCGCGGCCGCCGAGCCGTCTGCAATTCATGGCCGCCACCGCGTTGGCAAACCGAAGGGTGCGCTCCAAGCCGTAATCCTGAAGAACACCGAAGAGAAAACCCGCATGGAAGGCATCTCCCGCCCCGGTGGTGTCCACCGCGTCCACCTCGAATCCGGGAGAATCATAAAAGAGGGCTCCGTCGAAAGCGAGCGCGCCCGCCGATCCGCGCGTCATGGCCGCCACCCGGGGGCCGAGGGCATGTATCCGGCGGAGCGCCGCTTCGGGCTCCTCCTCCCCGGTAAAGAGAGAGGGAAAATCCTCGGCGGCCACCAGATAATCAGTCAGCCCGACGAGCTTTTCCATCCCGGGAAGCACCCGTTCGGCATCGAGGGAAACGGGGATTCCGCTCTCGCGGGCCCATCTCGCCGCCTGAATCTCGGCCTCCATGGAATGGCCGTCGAGATGGAGTATCCGCCCCGCGCGGACGATCCCCTCGCTCACATCCCCCGGGGAGAGCATGACCTCCCGCCGCCACATGATCGTCCGCGCCCCCCGCGCCGCGACGGCTTCTCCCGAGGCGACGATGATGACGGCGAACTGGCTGGCGCGCCCCGGCTGCACCACCATCCCCTCGGTGTTGACCCCCTCCTCATCGAGACTCTCTCTGGAGAAGGCGCCCTCCGCGTCGTCTCCCACCGCGCCGATGAACGCGGTCCGGAGGCCAAGCCGGGAGAGGGCTGCCATGGCCGTCGCCGCCTGTCCCCCGCCCTGGCGGGTCACCTCCTGGAGCGGTCCTTTCGTGTTGAAGGCCGGAAACTGATCCACCCGGCAGAGCAGATCGACGGAGTTGAGACCGATGCCCACGGCATCAAAGCGGATTTTTTGCGCCATGTCGTATGTCCGGCTCAGGAAAATTCGCGGAAGCGGACGCCCCCCGGATCGGCCGCCTGAAGCGCTTCCCGCTCTTCGTCCGTCGGCTCGGGCGTCTCGGGCGCCGCCTCGCAGGGTCCGGGGTCAAAGCCCGTGGCCGCGCGCACTTCATCCGCGGACACCCCGGCGTGGCGGCTCTCGATCTGGAGCCTCCCTTCCAGGGATCGGAAAACACACAGCGGCGTGATCACCCGATCCACCCGGCCCGAGGCGGTGACGTAATCGCACCGCTCGGGAAAACTCCGGGGATCGTGCTGCGTCCGCCAGAGAACGGTGCGGCCCGCCGTGGGCAGGATCGCCGCGCTGCCCGCCCCGCCCGGCAGGCGCACCTTCGGCCTCGCGGGATCTCCGATGAAGGAAAGGTTGATGTCGCCCCGCGCATCAATTTGCGCCCCGCCGAGAAACGCCAGATCGAGCCCCCCCCGCGCGGAGAGATCGAAGATTTGCGAGAGATTGAAGATCGAGCGCGCTCCCTGGAGCAGCGGATCGCCGACCGTCGAGGCCGGAAGGTGCACGGGGGAGGAATTCACCCCGCCGGGGATGTTCAGATAGGTCAGCTGGGGCGCATGGGTGCGGCGCGCCAGCGCGATCGCCACCATGGGCAAGAGAGAGGCCACGCCGTGAAACACGGTCTCCCCGTCGCGGATCTGCCGGGCGAGAAAGACGGCCATCCGATCGGCGGTGCGGCGGACCGCGGCGGAAGCGGGAGCGTTCAACCGCGGCTCCTCTCGGCGTCCGCCTGCGCGGCGAAGTTTCTATCTGCGAAGTTCCGATCGTGCGCCTCCCACAGCGCAAGGTGCGCGGAGACATCCCCGCCCCCGCGCACCGCTTCGATGTAGCCGGCGAGGGCGGGCTCGTCCAGTTCGTAAAACGGATGGCACGAGCCGGGCGCCGCCCCCCGCGGGGCGTGCACCACCGCCCGCACCATGAAGGCGGGGATGACGGTCCGCTCGGGCTGCGCTTCGAGAAAAGAGGTCTCGACAATCTTCTCGGCGGTCAGGATCACCCCTGCCGCCGCGCGGCTCATGAGCACATCCTCGAACGTGCCGCCGTCGATCCGCGCATTGCCCTGCGCGTCGGCATACTGCACATGAAGGATCGCCCAGTCGGGACGGATGCGGGGGATCATGTAGACCCGCTTGCCGGTATAGGGATCTTCCACCTGGCGAAAGCCGGTGAGCGCCGGCGTATCGCTCCCCTCGAGCCCGGCGACGGGCTGGCTCGGGAGGCCGTAGGCGGAGGCGCGGAGACCTGCGATGACGGTGGAGCAGGCGTGCTCCACGGCGCGGACATCGCCCGCCTCCACCGCCCGGCGGTAGGCGGGGGCGAGCCCGAAAATATTTTCGAAGCCGATGTATCCCGAATGCACCTCGGCCACGGCGCCCGCCGCGCAGAGGAGATCGATGTCATATCCGCCCGCCGTCTTGACCAGGCGAAGCCCGCGCCGGCCCTGCCGCGCCATCTCGCGAACGAGCGCCGCCGGGATGCGGGTCAGCGAATTTCCCCCCAGCGCAATCATCTGGCCGTCCTCGATGAGCCCGGCCGCCTCGATCAGCGCCCTGCGCTTGTCCCCATCCATTCGGCTGCCTCTCCCGAAAAAATGCCCCGCCAAAGAGTGTGCCGGAATTATGCCCGCCTCGCGGAGCCGCCTCAAGGAATCCACCGGAAATGCCCCTTTCCCGGCCCTCCCGCAAAAAATCCGCTGGTTCCAGTGATTTCCGTTGAAAAATTCAACCGGCCACCCTATCTTGGAGAGAGGGGCATTTTGTCTCATTCCCTAAGGCAAGCGGCAATCTGCCCCACCCCGGCCACCTTCCCGGATTTCATATCTAGAGTGAGAGCAACATGGCGGGCGAGCGGATCCTGGTGGTGGACGATGAAGAAAGGATGCGCCACCTCCTCGAGCGCCTTCTGGGCGGCGAGGGCTACGAGGTACGCACGGCCAGCAACGGGGCCGACGCGCTCCGGCTCCTCTCCGAGGCCGACTCCGACCTCGTCATCTCCGATGTCCGGATGCCCGGAATGGACGGCCTCACCCTCCTGCGCACCCTGAAGGAGCAGGGCAGCTCCGCCGTGGTGATCATGATGACCGCCTTCGGAACCGTCTCCTCGGCGGTGGAAGCCATGAACGCCGGCGCCTATCACTACCTCACCAAGCCCTTCAAGATTGACGAGATGACCCTGCTCGTCCGCAAGGCACTGGAGTCGCTCAACCTTCAGCGCGAGGTCAAGACCCTGCGGGCGGAGGTGGAAGAGCGCTACGGCCTGGGAAAACTGATCGGCAAGAGCAAGGCGATGCAGGATGTCTTCAAGATGATTCGGCGCATCGCCCAAACCCACAGCACGGTCCTGATCACCGGCAGCACTGGAACGGGAAAAGAGCTGGGGGCCAAGGCGCTCCACTACCAGAGCAACCGGAGGGACCGGCCCTTTGTCGCGGTCAACTGCAGCGCCATCCCGGAAACCCTGATGGAGAGCGAACTGTTCGGCCACATGAAGGGCTCCTTCACCGGGGCGGTCGGCAGCCAGAAAGGCCTCTTCGAGGAAGCCCACAACGGAACCCTCTTTCTCGACGAGGTGGGCGAGGTTCCGTTGCCGATTCAGGTGAAGCTCCTGCGCTCGATCCAGGAGCGCGAGATCCGGCGGATTGGCGGACGCGAAAACATCCAGATCGACGTGCGGATCATCTCGGCGACCAACCGGGATCTGGAAGAGCTGGTGCGCGAGGGGAGTTTCCGCGAGGACCTCTACTACCGCCTGAACGTGATCCCCATCCGCATCCCGGGACTGCGGGAGCGCCCCGACGATATCCCGCTGCTCGCCCAGCATTTCATCGGAAAATTCTGCGAAGAAAACGGGATCGAACTGAAACGCCTCTCCAAAAACGCACTCCAGGCGCTGCTCGCCTACGACTGGCCCGGAAACGTGCGGGAGCTCGAAAACGTGATCGAGCGCGCCATCGCCTTATGTGAAAACGAAGAAATCGACAACACCGATTTCCCGACCCACATCGTCGAAAACCATTCCGGACTGATATCCACCAGAGCCGGGATGGACATCTCTCTTGAGGAGCTGGAGCGCCTGCACATCGAATCCATCCTGGAGAAAACGGGCGGGCACCAGATTCGCGCGGCGAAAATTCTCGGCGTTGACCGCAGGACACTGTACAGAAAATTGGTGAAGTACGGTCTCAAAAAAGGAACCCAACAGGAGTACAACTCATGAGCCGCCGGGATCGAAAATCCCCAGGAGTCGTTATGAAACCCTTTCCCGAACCGCTTCCGGCCAATGCGCTCCGCTGGAAATTTGAGGATCGAGAATCCCTTCCGCTGGATGGCCATGACGACGGCGGCGACCGCTTTATCGGGCAAGAGCGCGCCGAGCGCGCCCTCGAATTCGGCCTCGCCATGCGGGGCCACGATTTCAACATTTTCATCGCCGGGGCGCCCGGCTCGGGGCGCCAGACCATGTGCCGCTCCATCTGCGAGCGCATCGCGCGGCATCGGCCCGTCCCCGATTCCACTGTCTTCGTTCAAAACTTCACCGATCCCGACCGGCCCGTATGGCTTATTTTCCCGACGGGCCTCGGGCGCGCCTTTCGCGACGATATGGCAGCTGTCATCGCGGAGCTTCGCGAAGCCATCCCCAAAGCCTTCGAGGATGAAATCCAGGAAAACCGCCGGAAGGAAATCATCGAGGCGGCCCAAAAGCATCAGCGTGAACTCTTCTCCACGCTGGAAGCCCAGGCGAAGAAAAAAGGATTCGCCATTCGTCCGGCCCAGACCGGGTTCGCCCTCATCCCCCTGCTCGAGGGCGAGCCCGCCACCGAGGAGAACTACGAAAAACTTCCCGCCGAAAAGCGGGAGAAAATCGACCAGGAACGAATCGCCTTCACCGAGGAAATCGGGGAGTTCGCCAAAAAGGCCCGAGGCCTGGAAAAGGAGGTGCGGGAGCAGCTTCGCAGCCTCGAGCAGGATACCGCCCTGACCGTCGTGAAAGGGCCCATCAACGATTTGAAGGAAAAATACCGGGACTATCCCAAGGGGATCGAACACCTCAACGCGGTCCAAGAGCACATCCTGAAAAACCTCGACAACTTCCGGCCCCAGGAAGGCGGGGGCCAGGCAGGCCCCACCGTCCTGCTCCCCCAAAAGCAGGCGGAGGAGAACCCCTTCAAGGCCTACCAGGTCAACCTCGTGGTGGACAACTCCCATCTTGATTCCGCCCCGGTGATCTTCGAAACCAACCCGAACTTCAACAACCTATTCGGGCGCATCGACCGCAAGGCGTACTTCGGCTCCTACACCACCGATTTCACCCTCATCCGCTCGGGCTCGATGATGCAGGCCTCCGGCGGATTCCTCATTCTCAACGCGCTCGACGTGCTCACCAATCCGAGCGTCTGGCCCGCCCTCAAGCGCGCCATCCGCACGCGCTGTGTCCGCATCGAGGATTTGGGGGAGATGTACGGCTGGACGCACGGCGGGCTCAAGCCCGAGCCGGTCCCCGTCAACGTCAAGGTCATTCTGATGGGCAGTCCGATGCTTTACTATCTGCTGCTTCACCACGACGAGGATTTCGGAAAGCTTTTCAAGATCAAGGCGGACTTCAGCACCTCCATCAAGCGCAACCCGGAAACGCTCCGGGACTTTCGCACCTTCATCGAATACCACCGCAAGGAGTCAGACCTTCTTCCCTTTTCGGAGGACGCCGTGGCGCGCCTCATCGAGCACAGCGCCCGCATGGTGGCGCACAAGGAAAAACTCTCCGCCAGATTCGGGGAGTTGCGCGAGCTGATCCTGGAAGCCGACCACTGGGCCCGCCGCGCCGGGAGCAACGACGTCCTCGGCACGCACATCGCACGGGCCCTCGAGGAAAAAAGACACCGGGCGAATCTCGTGGACGAGCGGCTGCGCGAGCTGATCGCCGAGGGCACGCTGATGATCGACGTGGCGGGAGAGGTCGTCGGCCAGGTCAACGGGCTCGCCGTGCTCGACCTGGGCGACTACAGCTTCGGGAAGCCCTCGCGCATCACCGCCCAGACCTTCATGGGCGGCAAGGGGGTGATCAACGTGGAGCGAGAGAGCAAGCTCTCGGGCAGCATCCACGACAAGGGCGTTTTGATTCTGCAGGGATACCTCGGCGCCATCTATGCGCAAAAGCGCACGCTGGCGCTCACGGCCAGCATTACCTTCGAGCAAAATTATTCGGGGGTGGACGGCGACAGCGCCTCATCCACCGAGCTCTACGCGATCCTCAGCAGCCTCTCGGAACTTCCCATCCGGCAGGGTCTCGCCGTCACGGGCTCGGTCAATCAGCGCGGTGAGATTCAGCCCATCGGGGGCGTCAACGAAAAAATCGAGGGCTTCTTCGAGGTGTGCAAGGAAAAAGGGCCGCTCACCGGCGATCAGGGCGTCCTGATTCCGCATCAGAACGTGCGGAACCTCATGCTGCGCGACGACGTGATCGAAGCGGTGAAGGAGGGGAAGTTCCACATCTACCCGGTCCGGACGGTGGACGAGGGCATCGCGCTTCTCACCGGCGTGCCCGCCGGGGAGCCCGACCCGGAAACCGGCGCGTATCCGCCCGCTACGGTCCACGGCCATGTGGAGCGGAAACTCGAGGCCATGCACGAGAACATCATGCGCATGCGCCGCAGCCGGAGAGGCGAGGAAGAGGAGGAGGAAAACGGGAAGGAAGCCCCACCCGAAAAAACACCGCCCGGGCCGGAGAGTCCGCCCCCTCCGCCGAGAAGAAAGAAATAAACGCCCTCAGCGGACGTTCTCGTACCTCCGCGCGAGCCGCGCGGCCGGAACGCCGAGGACGTAGAGAATGCTGAGGCCCCACCAGATGGAGAGGCTGCGCCACTTTCCCCAAGCGTCGATTCGGCGCGTGCTCGTCACGATAGGCGTTTCAATCAGCGCCAGCCGGCCGGCCGCGCGCATCTTCCGGCTCAGCTCCCAGTCCTCAAAAAGAGGAAGATCGGGGTATCCGCCCAGCTTCTCAAACGCCTCACGCCGGATGAAGATCGCCTGATCGCCGAAGAACAGGCGCCATCCCCGCGAGCGGATGTTGGCGCTCAGACTGATGAAGCGGCTGAATGCATCGTCGCGGTCAAAACGGTGGCAAAAGCCTCCGCCGACCACGCCGGGATCCGCCAGCGCCTCCCGGACAAGGGCGAGGGCACCCTCGGGCAGCCGGGTGTCGCAATGGAGAAACAAGATGACATCCCCGCCCGCCGCCGCGGCCCCGGCGTTCATCTGGCGGGCGCGGCCCGGCGGGGAGGCCACCACCCGGGCCGAGCGGGCCGCCAGCTCGGCGGTGCCGTCCGC
>JAQBZT010000154.1 GCA_027622355.1 bacterium
CGTTTTCGACCCGAACGCGGTTGTGATACCGGAAGCGGCAGCTGTCGGTGCAGAATTTTTTCCTCCGGGAATTCTTCTGGAGAAAGATTTTTTCGCAGTCCGGGCACAGGCGCATGCGCCGGGGATTGACGCTGGCGAGGAATCGGGCGGCGATGAAATGGAGAAGGATGTGGAGGTCGAAGGTTTGCGGATTCAGGGAAAGGGCGCTGGCGCCGCTCTCCTCCTCGGGAAGAATGCGATCCAGACGGAAGCGGAGGCCGCGGGCCTCGCCCAGCGCGGCGTTCAGTAACTCGATGTGAGCGGAGTTGAACTGCTCGCCGGACGCGATGTCCTCAAGGATTTCCCGGAGCCGCAACTGTACGAAGGTGATGTTCCCGAAGGTCACGCCCGCACCCTTGTAGTGGTACTTTTCGAAGGCTTTTTCCGGATTCTCCGGAACGGCGAAGGGAAAAACCTTTTCCTGCAGGAGCAAAAAAAGGCAGGCATTTTTCCAGTTGTTCCGGTCCAGGGGGGAATTGCAGAAATCCAGGATGGGGGAAAAGGAAGGCGCGTCGGAGTGCTCTTTCTTCGCTGCAACGGGCGTTTTCATTCCCGGCCCTCCTCGGACACCGGCGATGGGCTCTCGGGGCTAGATATGATGATCGACAGAAGGGTGGCGGGGGCGGCCGCAATTCGCGCAGCGATCGGCGAGGGGAACGATCTCGCCGCACGCCGGGCATTGCATCTGGATCGGCTTATTCCGCATCTCCCGTTCTGATTCCTCTAGCGCCTCCTGAAAAGTGGGCGGGCGAAAATGGCGGAGAATTTTCTTCCAAAAGCCGGGTTTACGCCGCGCCATCGCTTCCCCCGAAAGCATATCCGATAGGAGCAGTGTATCGGGAAAGGAAAAAGGTTGCACGGTGTCCCAGAACACATTTTGGCGAGGTTCGGGTGGTATCTTTTGCATTTCCCCGCATGTGGTAACATGATGTTGCTCCATTTGCCGCTGTTTTTTTGCTTTTTTCCTGGAGGCTGACGTGCTTTTGCGTCTGTTTTTGGTCTTTACTCTTGTGCCGCTTCTGGAGGTGATGATCCTGATCGATCTCGGCCAGGCCATCGGCTTTGCTCCGACGGTGGGCATCGTCATCCTGACGGGGGCGCTGGGTGCGTGGGCGGCCCGGAGCCAGGGCTTTTATGTGCTGGGAGAGATTCAGCGGGAGATGGGCCAGGGCCGCCTGCCGGGGGTGCAGCTTGTGGACGGCGCCATGGTGCTGGCCGGGGGACTTCTCCTGCTGACGCCCGGCCTGTTGACCGACGCATTCGGGTTTTCGCTCATGGTGCCCGCCATCCGCCGGCATATCCGCGGGTGGGTGATGCGGAAGATTGAGCAGATGCAGCGCGAGGGGAAAATCCATGTCATCCGGCGTTAGGATCAGACCGGCGGAAGCAGGGGACCGGAAGGCCGTCCAGTCCCTGCTCGCGGAGGCCATCGGCGATCCTACGGGCCGGGCCGAGGGGATGAGCGATGTGCCGGGATCGCAGGTGTTGCTTGCGTTTTCGGAGGACGAGGCCGAGCCGGTGGGCATCTGTCGCCTCGTGCCCGATTCCGAGGCCAACGCCCGGAACTGCGCCTGCATGGATGTCCTGTTCGTCTCCCCGCGGCACCGGCACGGCGGCACGGGAGACGCGCTTCTCAAGGCGGTGCGGGCCGCCATCGTGGAACACGGCTTTGAGAGCCTGATTGGCTACTTTCCGGGGCCGGTCCCGCTCAAATTTGTCGAAGCCACCGGAGGGCGGGGCGTCCGCAATCTCCTCCTTTTTTTTCATGAGCGCATCGAGCAGTTCCTCGAGAGCAAATTGCCGAAGGGGTTGCGCGTCCGCTCGGCCGCCACACCGGAGGATCTGCCGGTGCTGGCCCATCTCTACAACGAGATTTTCGAGGATCGCTGGAACTTCCGCCTTCATTCGGGGGACAATGTGGCCGCCTGGTTCGAGGAGCGCGACACCGCTCCGGAGAATTGCCTGATTCTGGAGGTGGAAGAGGGCGGATCTTTTGAAGCGGCCGGCATGGTCGTGCTCGCCCTCAACCCCGATCGGATCTCGGCCGGCGAAGCGGTCGCCTACATACCGGACATCGGCGTCCGGCCCGCGTATCGGCGGCGGGGTTTCGGCCGGGTGCTGATTGAGGCGGCCGCGCGGCACGCGCTCGGCAAAGATCTTCAGGTTCTGGAGCTGATCGTCGATCGCGAGGATGAGAGGGCCCGGGGTTTTTACGTAAGCCTGGGCTTTGAGGAATCGATCATGATCAGCGTCTATGAATGGAGGGCAGATAGTGCGCCCTCAAGTTCCGAGACGGGCGGCGAGTAGCCCGGCGATCTCCCCGCGCGGAAGCTCCTCCTGACGGCTCTCGCGCATGTCGCGAAGGCCGACGGCGCCCCGCGAAAGTTCTTCCTCCCCCACCACCACCACGAACCGGGCACCCGAGCGGTCGGCGCGCTTCATCTGGCTCTTCATGCTGCCGCCGCCGAAGGAAAATTCGGTGCGAATCCCCTTTTGCCGCAGCTCCCCGGCGAGGGCGAAGGCCTCGGCGGCGGCCGGCTCGCCCAGGGGAACGACAAAGACATCAATCTCGGCATCCGGCGCTGCGTCACTTTCCCCGGAGCCGGCCTTTTCGCTCAGCGTGAAGAGCCGCTCAATCCCGATGGCGAATCCGATGGCCGGGGTGGGCGGGCCGCCCAACTCCTCGACGAGGCCGTCGTAGCGGCCGCCTCCGCACACGGCGTTCTGCGCCCCCAGCTGGCCGCTGACGACCTCGAAGACGGTCAGGCGGTAATAGTCCAGTCCCCGGACCAGCCGGGGGTTGCGGGTGTAGCGCACCCCTGCCCGGTCCAGATGGGCGCACACCGCGTCGAGGTGTGCCCGGCAGGCATCGTTCCAGAATTCATCAATCGTCGGAGCGTCCTGGATGATCTCCCGATGGGCCGGGTCCTTGCTGTCGAGGATGCGCAGGGGGTTGCGCTCGATCCGCTCGCGCATCTCCTTGCCGAGATCGCCAGCCGCCTCCAGGAGGTACGCCTTCAGGGCTTCTGCATAGGCCGGGCGGCACTGGGCATCGCCCAGGTTGTTGATCTCGAGACCGAGTTCCGAGAGGCCAAGTACGCCGAGATATTCCATCAGCATGACGATCACCTCGGCGTCGAGAGCAGGATCCTCCGAGCCGAAGGCCTCAGCGTCGATCTGGTGGAACTGGCGGAAGCGCCCCGCCTGGGGGCGTTCGTAGCGGTACATCGGGCCCACGCAGAAAAGCTTGGCCACTCCGGGGCGGTTGTAGAGGCCGTGTTCCACATAGGCGCGGCAGATCGAGGCCGTGGCCTCGGGGCGAAGGGTGATGGAATCGCCGCTCTTGTCGTCGAAGGTGTACATCTCCTTGGTGACGATGTCGGTGCCCTCGCCGATGCCGCGGGCGAAGAGCTCGGTCCGCTCGAAGGTGGGCACGCGGATCTCGCCGTAGCCGTAGCGGGCGAGCACCTCGCGGGCTTTCTGTTCGATCGCATGCCAGCGGCGCGCCTCGCCGGGAAGGATGTCCCGGACCCCGCGCACGGCCGTCAGCTTGGGTTTGGCCACGAAAAAATTCTCCCTGTCTTCTTTGACGCCGGGGGGATTATGGCGGGAAACCGCGCCCTGATGCCAGCCGGTCTCATCCGCCGAAGGCCGCCTCGAACAGCCGGGGAAGGGCTGTCCCCGAGGGAGACTGAAGTGATTCGTTGACCAGTGCGCTCAGGGCGGTCTCCTCGGGATTGATCTCGATCACGAACGCCCCGGCCTGGCGCGCCATGATGGGCATGCTCGCCGCGGGCTGAACGGCGGCCGAGGTGCCGGCGACGATGAAAAAATCGCACGCCGAAACCGCCGCCAGCGCACTCCGAAGCACTCTCCCATCGAGCATCTCGCCGAACCAGACGATGTTCGGCCGCATTAGTGCGCCGCATTTCCCGCATCGGGGCGGGAGAGGTTCGATCGGCACCTGCCGGTTCTCGATGGGGGTTTGTGTATTTTCACAGCGGGGATCGGTGCAGCGGATCTGCCAGATGTTCCCGTGCAGTTCGAAGAGATTCTCCCCGCCCGCGATGCGGTGCAGATTGTCGATGTTCTGGGTGATCAGCGAGAATCCGGGAAGTTTTTTCTCCAGCGCCACCAAGGCGTAATGGCCGGGATTCGGGTCGAGCGGCGCCAGCACCTCGCGCCGGTAGTTATAGAACTCCCAGACGAGTTTCGGATCGCGCGCGAAGGCCTCGGGGGTCGCCAGCGAGAGGGCGTCGTGGTTGCGCCAGAGACCGCCCGCGCCGCGGAAGGTCGGCACCCCGCTCTCGGCGCTCACCCCCGCGCCGGTCAGCACGGCGAGGTGGCGGGCCGCGCGCAGGGCGGTGATGGCGGCTTGGCTGAACATGCGGGCTCCTGTCCGGGCGGGATGCGGTTAGATTATCCCGCCGGATGCGATAAATCCACCTTCCCGTGTTGACTCGGCCGGGGCCGGGGGCCTAGTTTGGTCCGCATCCATGTTCCATGCACAGGAAAGGAGCTTGATATGGCCCGCACGGGTTCCGAGGCGTTGATGGACGCCCTCAAGGAAAATGGGACGGAGTTTCTCTTCGGCATCCCGGGCACGCTGACCCTCCCTGTGTATGACGCGCTGATAGATGCCCCCGAGATTCAGCCCGTCATCCATCGCCACGAACAGGGCGCCGGCTTCGCGGCGGACGGCTACGCCAAGGTGTCCGGGCGGCCGGGCGTGGTCTTCACGGTGCCGGGCCCGGGCGGGACGAACATCGCCACCGCCCTTCAGTCCGCCCATGAGGATTCGGTCCCCCTCGTCGCAGTGACCGCCGCCCTCGCGGATTCCATGCGGAACCGCAGCGCAATCCACGATGTGGACATGGAAAACGCCCTGCGCCCCTTCGTGAAACAGGTCATCGTCCCGTCCACCGTCGCCGAGATCGGCCCCGCCGTGGCGGCGGCGTTCGCCTGGGCACAGGCCGGCCGGCCGGGCCCGGTGCAGGTGGTACTGAAGGCGGATCTTTTCAAGGCCCAGGAAGAGAAGACCCTCAGCCGCCCCGCGTTTCCGCTCCCGGCGCCGCCCACTGCCCCCGACGCGGGCTTGCTCGATCAAGCCGCCGCGCTGCTCCGCGATGCGAAGCGGCCGGTCATCTATGCGGGTTTCGGGGTAAACGCGGCGGGCTGCGCGCGTGAGCTCTATCAGCTGGCCGCCAAGCTGGGTGCCCCGGTCGTGACCTCCATCAAGGGAAGGGGGATACTCTCGGACACGGACCCCCTTTGTTTCGGGGTGGCGACCAACGCGGGTTGCGAAGAGATGCTCCGCGAGGCGGACGCCTGTCTCGCGGTCGGGACGGGTTTTGGTCAATTCTCGACGCTCTACTTCAAGATCCCGATCCCGGAGAACTTGATCCAGATTGACATCGATTCCCAGCGCGTGAGCCGGAACTACCCCGCCAAGATCGGCATTGTGGCCGACGCCAAGGCCGCTCTTGAGGGGCTGCTCAAGCGCTTCGAGGAGATGGACGATCAGGCTCCCGGGGAGGGGCATTTCCGTGTCCGCGCCGGCAAGGCCCTTTACGCCGAGCGGCTCGAGGCGTTTCTCGATCGGCCACAGAAGCCGCCCTTCCACGGCCTGTTCGTCATGCACACCCTTCGGGAGCTTCTCCCCCCGGATACGATTTTTATCTCGGATTCCTCGGCCACCCAAAGCTGGTTTTCCGAGCAGGCCTTCGAGATTTACCAGCCCCGCAGCGTTCTGCTCTCGGCGGCCTACCAGTCCATGGGCTATGCCGTCGGGGCGAGCATCGGGGCCAAGCTCGGCGCCCCCGAGCGCCCGGTCTGCGTCGTGGTCGGGGACGGGAGCTTCACGATGGTCTGCGGCGAGATCGCGACCGCCATCTCGATGCAGCTCTCCATCATCTACCTCATTTTCGACGACGGGGAGTTCAACGCCCTGCGCCATTCACAAAAGCATGTTTTCGGGGGACGCTACATCGGAACCTCGCTGAACAATCCCGACTTCGTCCAACTCGCGGAGGCCTTCGGCGCGCGGGGACACCGCCCCGCCTCGGCCGAGACGCTGCGCGAGGCCATCTCCGCGGCCCACAAGGCGGGCGGGGTGCAGGTGATCGACTGCCCGATCGACCGGGACGTGCTCTCATCAAGGTGGGAGCGATCCGTGAAAGGGTTCCAGCGCGGAGTTCAGGACGCCGCGCCCGATGCCGCCGGAAAAAGCTAGGGTTTTTTGGCAGGGTCCGCGAGGCGGATGGAGATGCGCGCGCCGGCCGGCCGCGCGGCGGCCGAGTGCACGAGAAGAATGTAGCTTTTTCCGCCGTGAGAGAATTTCCAGGCCTCTCCCGGCGCGATTCGTTTGCTCCGGTTGATCTCCTTGGTGCCCGAAATTTCCGCCAGACGGATGAGAACCCGGCCGCTCTCCACGCGGGCCACGGTCGCGAAAAGGCGGCCGGGCGATATCTCGACGGCCTTGGCGAGGGGGAAGAGGCGCTCCTTCACGATGAGGGCGGGCGGGGCCTGGGCCGCAGCCCTTTTTTTCTCCGCCGCCCGGATTTTTTTCTGCAGCGCCGCAATCTGGCCTCCCAGCCGCGCCTGCTCGCGCGCGAGTTCTTCCGCATATTTTTTCAGGATCTGGAGATTTTGGCGGGCGATCTGAAGGCGGGCCTCGCTCTGCTCCTTCAGGCGGACGAGGGCATACCCCCCTATCGTTGCGGCCAGCAGGAAAGCGCCCGCCGCCCAATAGATAAGCGTGCGGCGGGAGTAAAAGACCGTTGGAGCCAGGGCGCGTTTCATCGGACCTCAGAGGGAAGAGTATCCGCGCGGCGAAGCGGCGGCCTCCCGGCCGTGGGAAGAAGGGCGCGCCATCTGCCGGGCCGCACTTCCGGCCATGGCCGGCGCTGGGCGTAGCGGAAGGCCTCCCAGCGGCCCTCCCGCATCACGATGCGCGCCATCCCGCCCCGCTCGGTACGGTAGAAGCCCAGTGCCCGCTGGCGCGCCCGGATGCGGCGCCACTGATCCAGCGGAAGCCATTTTACCGGACCAGGGGCGGCCACCACCAGCTTGGGCTTCATCCGCGCGAGCCATTTGAGCGTATTCTCATCGTGCAGCCACCGCTCGGGGAGCCGCACGAGATCGAAGCGGCCCTGTGGCAGTCCGGCGGGGGAGACTTCGCGGTTCTCTCCGATGCTCAGCCACCACCTCCCTTGCGGGTAGCGGACCTCGAGGCCCAGCGCGCGCCTTCCCCAGCGGCGGAGGATCAGGCGCACGCCGTCTGTCGAGGAAATTTCCCGG
>JAQBZT010000155.1 GCA_027622355.1 bacterium
AAAATAGCGGAGCGCCTCGGCGGGATCGTCTTTCTTCAAGAACGCCATGGCGGTTTCCACCTTGGCGCCCTCGCCCCCGAATCCCCGCGCCAGAGCGCCGAAGGGCCCGGCCAGTTCCATATCCGGCGCCCTCTCCCCAGGCATGGGCCGCGCCGGAAGAGCGGTCTCTCGCGCGGGAGGAGCGGCCAACACATCGGGCAGCCTCACCCCGAGCCGCACGGGCGGCTGGGGCCTGAGGCGCCCCGAAATCAGCTGTGAAATGTCCGGCGAGTCGATCACCACCTCGGGGAGCTTGACGGTCAGCCGCCCCTCCGCCTCCGGGGCGGCCGCCGGAGCGCCCTTCGCCACCCCCGGCGTGCCCAGGGTCAAAAGCGCCGAAAAGAGCCACGAGGCGGATACCGTCCTATGAAAGAAATATCGCCGTTTCATCGCAGCGCCGGCTCCAGCTTCTTGATCCGCTCCACTCGACGGCGGACGGACTCCAGATACGACTGGAGTTCCTGTGCACGTGCAGCGGCCTGGGCGGTTTCCACGCTGGCCTCCTTCGCCCCCTGTCCCATCCGGGCGAGCACGAGGTAATGGGCCAGCGCCTTTTCCCATTCCCCGTTTTTTTCATACAGCGCGGCGGCGCGCCATCTCGCCGCCCGCCCCCAGCGGGAGGCCCCCACCGGGCCCGCGGCCAGCTTTTCGTAGAGCGCGAGCGCCTCCGCGCGTTTTTTTTGTCTTTCCATCAGGCGGCCCGTTTCATAGCGGGCGGCGGCGCCCACATCGGGGCGCTTCGACTGGGCGGCCACCTGGTAGGCGTCGAGCGCCGCGGAGAGATCTCCCCGATCCCTTCTCAATGCCGCGAGGCGCAGCGCCGCTCGGTACTGGTCCCCTCCCCCCGGGACGAGGGCGAGGATTCCCTCGTACACAAGCTCGGCCGCCTTCTTCTTTCCGGTCAACTCGAGCGTTTCCGCCAGAACAAGCCGCAGATCCGCATCGTCGGGGGAGAGGCGAATGGCTTCCCGGAGCAGGGGCAGCGCCTGCGCGAACCGCTTCAGGCGAAGCAGGCACGATGCGTGCATCTGCAGAAGCTCCCGCCGCACGGCGTCCTCCGTCTGCTCAGAGTGGCCCCGCGCCGCCGTTTCGATCGCCGCCTCGCATTTTCCCGCGCGGAAGCGCACCAGCGTCCACAGGTGGAGTCCTTCGGCCCTCACCAGCGGCTTCAGCGCATCCCAGTTCGAAAGCGCCTCCTCGGCCTCATCCCACCTGTTCAGGGCGGCGGCGTCCCGTGCGAGCAGGAGCCACGTCTTTCGCCGCCGCTCGAGATCGACCCCTTTGTCTTGTGCGAATTTCAGCAGCCACTTCCGGGCGTTCGCAAGATCGCCCGTCTTCTTGTGGAGCCGTCCCAGCCGAAGCCAGCCCTCGCGCTGCAGCGCAGCCGGAAGAAGCGGGAGAGTCTCTTCCCAGTTGCGCACGGCATCTTTCTTCGCCGATTTCCCCTCGGCCAGGACCGCGAGCTGGAAGCGCGCGTGCGCCGCGAGCGCCGATCTGCGACGCCCGGTCAACACCTGGCCGAAGTAGAGCTGCGCCTGCTTGATGTCCCCCTTCCGGAGCGCGCACTCCCCCCTCAGGGCGGCCACCTCGGCCCTTGCGCCCTCGGGCATCGTCTTGTGGGGAAAATCCCGCAGCACCCGCAAGGCCCCGCCGCAATCGCCCAGCTCGAACCGCAAGAAAGCGGCACGAAGCGCCGCCTGCCGAAGGTCTTTCAACATTTCGGGCGGATGGGGGAGAGGATTTTTGCGGTCTTTGCCCATAGCCGCCCGGATGGCCCTTTCGTACCAATCGGCCGCCTCCTTCCTCTTCCCCGCCCGCTCGTGGTTCTCGGCCACGCGAAGGGCGGCGAGGATTCCCTCGTTCTCCCCCGGGAAGCGATCCGCCAGCCCCTGAAACTCCTGCACGGCCACGGGGGTCATGCCCGCCTGACGTAGACATTCCGCAAGAAGAAATCCATTGGGCGCCGAGGCTTTGACATCCTCCCGGATCTTTTGCAGCCCGCCCCTCAACCGCTCGCGCTCTTTTTCCGTGCACCCGCCCGCCCGTGCAAGACTGTAGAGGAACCGGATGCGCACCTCCGCCCCCGCCCCTTTCCGATCGAAGAGCACACGGTAGGCGGAAACGGCTTCCGGGTAGCGCTTCGCCTCCCACCAGGCGGCCGCCCTTCCCTCTTCAGCATTCTTCCGCTCCGCGGGAGGAAGCTCCAAAGCGAGCCCCTTTTCGAAATCCATGGCCGCAAGGGGAAATTTTTTCAGCGCATACCGGCCCTCCGCCCGGGCGATGAGAACCCGCCCGCTGCGCCCCTCGCCGGGGTGCGCCGCGATCAGCTTGGTAAAAGTCTCCTCCGCCTCCGCGTACAGGCCTTTTTTCAACAGAAGAAAACCCAGCCGCCTGCGGGCGAGGCGCCGGCGGGGATGCTTCGGGTAACGCTCGAGCACATCCCGGTAAGCCGTCTCCGCCTTGGCGTTGCCCATCCGGTCAAGGACGAAGGCCCACTCGTAAAGGGCTCCGGGAACGCGGGCGTCCGCGCCCGCTCCCTTGAGAAAGGCGAGGAGGGCCGCCTCGGCCTCCTTCCATTTCTCCAGCGCCATGCGCAAGGCGGCGAGCCGGTAGATGGCCTCGATGCGGTAGGGGCCCGGCGCCACCGCCGCATAGGCTTCGGCCGCCTCCTGCTGTCTTCCCAGCTTTTCGAGCGCCTCCCCGAGCAGGAACCGCACCTTGTCGGCCCGCGAGTCCTTTCCGTGGTTGCGGAGAAACTCCTGAAAGGCCGCGGCGGCATCCTTGCGCATCCCGCTGCGGGAGAGCGACATGCCCAGGAAGTAGCGCGCCGTGGCCGCCTCCTTGCCCACTGGCCAGAGGGAGAGGTAGCGGCGAAGCAGATCGGCGGCCGGCTCATAGAGCCGATCCCGAAACGCCTGGAGCCCGAAGAGAAGGATTTGCTCCGGCTTCTCCTTCGACGGAGCGCCCGAGGCAGGGGCGAGGAGAAACACGGAGAGCGCCGCCGCGGTAACGGCCGCGCAGATCCGATTTTTCGTTCGCGTTTCCCAGATCATGCCCACTGCCTTCCAGCGGCGAAGGGTCCATGGAGGAGCCACACCTACGCCGGCTCCAGCGGAATGTTGTCGATGAGGCGCGTCCTGCCCACCCGGACAGCCAGCGCCACCCGCGCCGGTCCGCGCACCTCGTCCAGCTCCCTGAGCATTCGGGCGTCCACCACCTGGATGTATTCGGCATCGAGCCCGGCGGCGTCCAGCTCTTTTCGCACGGCGGCGATCAGCCGGACCGCCTTCCGCTCCCCTGCCGCAAACAGCTCCGCCGCCCGGGAGAGCCCCCGGTAAAGGGAGAGGGCCCGTGCCCGATCCTCCGGGCCGAGGTAGGCGTTGCGGCTGCTCATGGCCAAGCCGTCCTTTTCGCGGACTGTCGGACAGGGAACGATCTCGATGCCCAAGTCCAGATCCTCCGCCATGCGGCGGATCACCATCAGTTGCTGGTAGTCCTTCTCCCCGAAGTAGGCGCGATCCGGCCGGCAGGCGGTCAGCAGCTTGGCCACCACGGTGACCACGCCGCGGAAATGGCCGGGCCGGAAGGGACCGCACAGACCCGCTGCGAGTGAAGAAGGCTCCACCCAGGTGCCGAAGCCCTCCGGGTACATTGTGCTTGCCATCGGCGCATAGACCAGGTGGACGCCCTCGCGGCGGCACGCTTCGATGTCGGCATCGAATGTCTGGGGATAGGAGGACAGATCCTCGCCGGGGCCGAACTGCGCGGGGTTCACGAAGATGGACACGAGAATCCCTCGGCACTCGTTTTTCGCGCGGCGGATCAGGCTGAGGTGGCCCTCGTGGAAAGCCCCCATGGTCGGCACGAGACCCACCGGCCGGCCGGCTGCGCCCCTGAGCGCCTCCACCTCTTTTTGCATCTGGCCGGGTGTTGTGACGACACGCATAAGGCGTTCCATGGACGGGGCGGCGGGGCGAAGGCGGCGGCACGCATCCCGCGGGAGGAGGCTCTAATCCGGTGAACCGCCTCCCCGGCCATGCGCCAGATGAATCTTAACTGAATTTCCCCAAAGAGTTGAGCGGTACTGGCAGAAATCGCGTATGCGCCGGAATCAGCGGGAGGGTATGGGGGAGGTGTCCCACTTCTCGTCGAGGCGTTTGACCCAGGTTTCATCCCCCCGGAGCGCCTCGAGGAGTTCCTGCGCCGTCTTCCCGAGGACGGGATGCCGCACCTCCGGGGCGATTTCGGCCAGCGGCGCGAGAACGAAGCGCCGCTCATGCATACGAGGGTGCGGAACATGAAGCCCGGGGGCATCGCAGAGCGACCGCCCGTACAGCAGCAGATCGAGGTCAATGCGCCGCGGACCCCAGCGGCCGGAGCGCTCCCGGCCCATCCGCTGCTCCACCTCAAGAAGCACCCGGAGAACCTCGCCGGGGGCGTGGCCGCTCCGAATTTCCACTGCGGCGTTCACGAAATCGGGCTGGGCGATCGGCCCGATCGGTTCGGTGAGATAAAAGGATGACTTCGCGGCGAGAATAAATCCCTTCACCGACGCCAGGCGCCGGGCGGCATCCCGAAGCTGTTCTACGGGCTCGCCAAGGTTCGCACCGAGGGAGACGAATATCCGATTCTGCGTGCTCAAAAACCCACCTTCTCCATCCGCTGGATGGCCTCGCGCAAGCGATCTTCGGGAACCGTGAGCGCCATGCGGATAAAGCCCTCGCCATTCTTCCCGAAGCCGTTGCCGGGCGTCGTCACCACACCGCATTTCTGCAAAAAGTGCGCCGTCAGTTCGCCCGAGGTATAGCCCTCGGGGCAGCGCACCCAGACGTAGAAGGTGGCCTTGGGCGAATCCGCCTGAAGCCCCAGTCGCTTGAGGCCTTCGAGCATGACGTCGCGGCGGCGGCCGTAGGCCTTCCGCATGTCTTCGACGCATTTCTGATCCGAGGAGAGGGCAGCGATGGCGGCTTCCTGGACGGCCTGGAAGGCGCCGGAGTCCACGTTCGTTTTGATAGTGCCCAGACCGGCGAGCACATCGGGGTGGCCTACTGCGAAGCCGATGCGCCAGCCCGTCATGTTGTAGGTTTTCGAGCAGGAATGAAATTCGATCCCCACCTCCTTCGCCCCTTCGGCGTTCAGGAAGCTGGGCGGGCGGTAGCCGTCGAAGGCCATCTCGGAGTAGGCGTTGTCGCTGCAGACGATGATGTCGTAGCTCCGGGCGAATTCGACAAGCTCGTCATAGAAACCCACTTCCGCGCAGGCCGCCGTGGGGTTGTTCGGATAATTCACGAAGACAATCTTGGCGCGCTTTGCAATGTCGGCGGGAATGGCGGAGAGATCCGGCAGAAATTTCCGCTCCGCCTCCAGCGGCATGAAATGCACTTTCCCATCTGCGAAGAGCGTTCCGATTTCATACACCGGATAGGCCGGGTCCGGCACGAGCACATAATCGCCCGGATTGACGAAGGCCAACGTGATATGGGCAATCCCCTCTTTCGACCCGATGAGGGAGAGCACCTCGTCGGCGGCGTTGAGCTCGACGCCAAAGCGTTTTTTGTACCAGTCCGCGCACGCCTGCCGGAATGCGGGCATCCCCTCGTAGGAAGGGTACTGATGATTCTTGGGCCGGTGGGCGGCCCCCTCCAGGGCGCTGATGATGTGCTCCGGGGTGGGCAGGTCCGGGTCCCCGATCCCCAGGCTGATGATGTCCACTCCTTTTTTTATCTCCACATTTTTCAAGCGGTCGATTTCCGCGAAAAGATACGGGGGGAGGGTTTTCAGGCGCGCGGCGCGCTCGATCTGAATTGGGGACATAACACTCCTCATCACCCTGGCACAGGCTCTCAGGCTGAAATGGGCTGAAATCGCTGAAAATCCGTAAAAACGGAGGGAAAACCTAGCACGCCTCCCCTTTGGCGGCAAGGGGTGCCCTCCCCCCGGCCAGAAGCAAAAAATGAAACTAGACTCTTGCGTTTTTTCTCAAACTATTGAAAAATTAGGGTGTGGCTAGTATCCGTTTGCGCACAAGCTGCCCCCGCCCCGGGTTATTCACTGGAACCGCCCCGATCCCGTTGGCTCGCACGAGAAAGTTCAAAGAATAAACCGGTAGAACTGGAAAGGAAATTGGCGGGAAATCAATTCTTTTAAGACAGGAGACGGGCCGAAAACCGCGCCGTTTCCGACACTGCCCTGAAAAGGATACTTCATGCTCGAATCACATCTGCGGTTCCTTATCCTGGAGGATCAGGGAGACCTCCGCAGGGCCATGATGGCCATGCTGAAAAACTGCGGTGTGGGCACCGTCCAGGGCGTTAATACGGATGAAGAGGGCATAGAAGTGCTCAAAAACAAGCCCATTGATTTCATCCTCTGCTCGTGGTCCATCCCCGCGAAGGGCGGGATAGAATTTCTCAAGCTCGTGCGCAAGATACCCATGACCATGCAGATCCCCTTCATCATGATCAGCGGCCGGGGCCAGCTGGACAACGATGACTTCGCCCAAACGAACGACTACGACGTTGACGGCCATCTCATCAAGCCGCTCAACCAGCAGGAGATCGAGGAAAAAATACAAAGCGTTCTGGAGAAGTACACCTTCTCCATGGAAGCCAACATCGCCCTGGCCCGGGCCCACGCCTTTGTCGACATCGAGGCCTACGATGAGGCCAAAGAAGAACTCCAGGTCGCGCATGAGGCGGGAAAAAACTCCCCCCAGGTCCTGACGCAATCCGGGCAGGTGTACGAGCGGATGGGCGATACGGAAAAGGCCCAGGCCTGCTACGAAGAGGCCACGAATAGGGACGAGTACTACACGAAGGCGTACGATCATCTCGGCGATCTGCTGCAGAAGAAAGGCGAGCCGGACGCCGCCCACGATCTCTTCCAGCGGGCGGCCAAAATCAGCCCGAAGAACAGCGACCGCCAGATGAAGCTGGCCAAGACCCTGATGGCCAAGGGGGATGAGGAAGGCGCCCGGATCGCCCTTCACCGCGCGGTGGAAGGAGAGGCCGACCCCGCCTCCCGGAACGCCGCTGTCGCGGAATTCTTTCTGGCGAACAACCGGGCCGATCTGGCCGAGGAGGAATTCGGCTTCGCCCTCGCGGCGGACCCTGAAAACGTGCACTATTACAACCGTCTCGGCATGGCCTTCCGGCGCCAGCGCAAGTTCAAGGAGGCCATCGACAACTACCGCAAAGCCATGGCGGTCGTTCCGAGCGATGCCGTCCTCTACTACAACATGGCACT
>JAQBZT010000156.1 GCA_027622355.1 bacterium
CAGCTGAAGCGGGGAGATGCCGCGCTCGGTGCCGTTCTCTTCGCCCTCGGCCAAGCCGCGGGGCGTAAATTCGGTGGCGTTCTCTTCGCCCTCGACCAGGCTGGTAGCTGCCAGCTGAAGCGGGGAGATCATGCGCTCGGTGCCGTTCTCTTCACCCTCGGCCAAGCCGCGGGGCGTAAATTCGGTGGCGTTCTCTTCGCCCTCGACCAGGCTGGACTGCACGTTCGTCAAGCCGTTGAGATTGAGCGCCTGGGCAGCCTGGGGCTGAACCAGAAGGCCTGCGGCGAAAAAGGTGGCGCCCGCTACCAGTGAAGCTTTCCGAATCCAATTTTTCTTCGTCATTTTGTCGCTCCTTTTTTTCTCTTTAAAACCATTTTTGAAACAACCATTTTTGAAGTTATTTTCGGGAAACCCGTATCCCCGTCTTCAAGAAATCGTTCTCAACTTCCAAGATTCCTTCTTTCACATCCTTGGACGTACGAGACCTGAAAAAGGTTCCAGGAAAATCAGACCATTCAGCATTGTCCCCAATAATTTATTTTCTGGCCTGTGAATGGCGCAAAGAGGATACTTTCTATTGAATTGATAAAATGATATTAATATCCTTTAAAATAGTTGGATGATCATGCGGATCATCAATTACTAAGGGGAGCACCTTATAGATTCCATCATTCCCTGAGGGTGGCACGGACGGCTTGTCCTTTCGTGCCCTGCCCGCAAGGCACCGGCAGCAAGCTGTCATTGGTACACGATCAAGGGGGTGCAAACTACTTACCGCTCCCCGTAGTATATTGATCTTGAAAGGGGGTATATCCGTATCAACCCGCGCTGCTGGCTCGCCAGCACGTCCCCGGGTATCCTTCCACTCAATCTATTTTTTGGCTGTGCGATCCGGGGGGGACCGCCCGGCCCGAAATTTGGGGCGCGCTATGCTTCACCCCGATCTGAGAATTCTCGCCTTTGACGATGACCGGACCATGCGCCGGGCCATCGTTCAGCTCGCCAAATCCGCCGGCGTCAAAACCGTCCACGAGGCTTCGAGCGGCCAGGAAGCCCTCGAAATATTCCGCAGCCGCCCTGTGGATTTCATCATCTCTGAGCGGGACGTTCCCGACACCACCGGCCTCGACCTGCTCCGCGCCATTCAGTCCCATATCGGCAACGCCCTGATCCCCTTCCTGCTGACGGCCAAGGACAGTGCCCATGAGGGCCAGATCGAGGCGGAAGACTACGGCGCTGACGGATTCCTCTCCAAGCCCTACTCATCACAAAACATCGAGGAGAAGATGGACCATATCCTCGAGGATCGTGCGGCCACCCTGCCGATGGAAATTCTGCTCTCGCGGGCAAAAGCGCTGCTCGACATCAATCAGCCTGAAAGCGCGCGCGAGGAGTTGCGCCAGCTGGATGAACTCGACCGGCGCCCGCCGCGCATCCGGGTTGGAGAGGGTGAAGTCTTCCAGGAAATTGGGCAGTACGAACGGGCGGAGGAATGCTTCCGCGAGGCACTCTCCCTCAACCGCCACTTTGTCCGGGCCTACGATCGTCTTTCCGTTCTTCTCCTTCGTGAGGGGAAGACCGAAGACGCTCTCAATACCATCCGAATCGCGACCCAGATCAGCCCGCGGAACCGCGACCGGCTCCAGTTTCTCGGCAAAGTTCTTCTCGAGAAAGGAGATATCGAGGGGGCACGCGTGGCCTTTTTCCGCTCCACTTCGGATGAGCTCGACGCCGCATCCCGCCAGGCAAGTGTGGGAGAGCTCTTCATGGCCAGCGACCGGGCCGATTTGGCGGAGACGGAATTCAACGATGCGCTCGCGAAAAATCCCGGGAATGTCGCCATCTACAACCGGCGCGGCATCTCTTACCGCCGCCAGCGCAAATTCACTGAGGCCATCAAGAACTACCGCGAGGCCATCAACATCGCTCCCGATGATCCGGTGCTCTACTACAACCTCGCCCTCGTCCTCATCGAGCAGGACCAGCGGGTCAATGCGGTTGCCGCCCTGCGCAGATCCCTGGCGATCGATCCGGAATTCGACAAGGCGAAAGAAGCCATCGCGCAAATCCAGACAGGCGAGGGCCCCCTGGGAGCGCCGAAACAGACCCGGGGACAAAAGCCCGAACCGGAGCCAAAGGCCGAATCCATCCGGCGCGCGCGCCGCTTCAAGGTCCCAGTGGCCATCCTCGCCCCGACCCTTTCGGACGCCCCGGTCATGGTCGAGGACGTGAGCCAGAGCGGCATTCTCGTCCTCGCGGCGCGGAAACCGGCCCTGAACAGCACCCATCCGATATCCCTGCAGCTGGGCACAGGCCTCTTCGGGCCCTTCACTGTCCTGGTGAAGCGCATCGAGGAGAGCCACATGCAACCGCCCACCTACATGCTGGGCCTCTCCCTGCACATGGAAAAGGGGGAGAAGGATCGCTTTCACGCGCTTCTCTGGAAGGCCATCGGCCAAAAGAAAGAAAGCGCGGGCACATAAACCGCACCTGCGCACTTTCCCTCTTCCGCTCTTCCTGAAATAATGGGCACATGTCCGACTGGAAATTCAAGGAATTCGCACGCGATTCGATCAACGCCGATCGCTTCCGCCGGTGGGAGGAAATGATCGCCAAAACCCACCACGAGTCGAAGTGTATTCCCAACCCCGTGGCCACGCTGGCCCCGATGAAAAAAACCCTCGCCGAGAGCCGGATCGCGATTTTGACAACCGGCGGCGTCCACCTGAGAAACCAAACACCCTTCGATGTCCACTCCAAGGAAGGCGACTGGGGCTTCCGTGAAATCCCTGCAGACGCCAGGGAGAAAGACCTCATCATCACTCACAGCCATTACGACCACACCGAAGCAGACAAGGACATCAACTGCATCTTTCCCCTCGACCGCCTCCGGGAAATGGCTGCCGAGGGCGACATCGGCGGCCTCGCACCGCTCCACATCGGGATGATGGGCTTCGTCCCGAATCCGGTTCCCCTCATCGAGCGGACCGGACCCGCCATCGCCCGCCGTCTCCAGGAAGCGGGCACAGACGCCGTCCTCCTCACGCCCGGCTGACCGATGTGCCATCAGACCGTGGGTCAGATGCAAGGCGCCATCGAAAAAGCGGGCATCCCGTGCGTCTCCATCACCCTGCGCCCCGAGGTCACGAGCCACATGCGCATCTCCCGGGCCGTGTACCTGCGCTTTCCCCTTGGGCGCCCGGTGGGTGAGCCCGGCGCCGCCGAAGCGCAGAAAGAGGTCCTTCGGGCTGTCCTCTCCATACTGGAGCGCGCCAGCGCGCCCGACACCATTCTCGAAGCCCCCTTCCGTTGGCGGCGGGTAAGGTCCCGGAAAAAAACATAGGAGAGCGCGGATGTCCTATCCTATCCACGATGAAAACAAGCAGCGGCTGGAGGCGCTTCAGGATCGCTTCGATGATCTGCTCGATGCGGCCGATGCGCTCCGGGAGTGGTTGTCGGAAAAAATCGAAGCGGAAAAAACCGCGGAACCCCCCCGCCAGCCCCTGATCGGCCGGCTCACCCGCCAGCTTCACGAACTCTCGGATTTCTCCGCTTGCCTGGAAGGCCCGGCGGCGGAAGCCCTTTTACGCATGCACGACCGCCTGATCCTCATCCAACTCATCGAAAAGGACGAGTATGTGTAGCCGTCCGTAACCTTACGAGCTGTTCGCGCGCGCAAAACAACTG
Source organism: bacterium (assembly GCA_027622355.1). Taxonomy (NCBI): domain Bacteria; species bacterium. The sequence continues at coordinate 3,688 of JAQBZT010000156.1, forward strand.
GCATCCCCGCGCAAATTGCCTATCTTTACAAAGTGGACCACTGTATCTCTTTTGCCGGTCCTATGAATACGAGGAGATCACCATGAAGACCCGGCTTGGACTTGCCATCATCGCCACGATGGGCATGACGTTTTTCCTTTCCGCCCCACTTGTCGGCGCCCAGCCGCCCGTCCGCCCCCTGAAAGCGAAAATCCAAAACGGGGCGATGCTCTTTGACACGAAAGGCTGTTCCTCCTGCCACACTGTGAAGGGCCGCGGCGGGGATGCGGGGCCGGACCTCACCCGCATGGTGAAATGGGCCTCCCCCCTCCTCGGGGCGGCTGCCATGTGGAACCATGTTCCCCTCATGAGCAAAATGCAAATAAAACACAAATACGCCTGGCCCGATTTCGAGAATGAAGATATCGGCGATATCTTCACCTACCTTAACTCGCTCAACTGCTGCGGGGGCGATGTGTTCGCCTTCCGCGGAGAGGCCGCCTCGGGCCGCGCCACCTTCGTGGGCGCCGGCTGCGTGAAGTGCCACGGAGAGCCCTTCGCCGGCGGGCTGATCGGGCCTGACCTCGGCGACAAGGCCGCCGCCATCCAGACCGAGGGCGCCTTCGCCACGCGGATGCTCCGCCACGCGCCGAAGATGCTGCCCGTCGCCAAGCGGGAGCGCATCCCCTGGCCGGAGCTCACCGGCAGCGAGATGGCGCACATCTTCGCCTACCTGAAACACCTGAAAAAAGAGTGACCGCGGCGGCAGCGCGCTGCATCCCCCCATGAGGCGCCCGCCATATACGGCTGGCGCCTTTTTTCCGGCCTTGTCTCGATTTCACGCACATGTGATCATGCGCAAATCCTGACATTGTCTTCTGTTTTCTACATTTTTCAGAGAGGAGTTTCCTGATGTTCAATGCCACTGCGGACATCATTCTGCCCACGACCATCATCGGCTCCCTGCCCCGGCCGCACTGGTACACCGAAAATCTCGGGGCGCGCACCTTCCGCGAAGCCATGACCAACGCGCACTTCCGCGAGCAGTACACCGACGCCGTTTCCTCCTATATCCGGGATCAGGAGATCGTCGGCCTCGACATCTGCACCGACGGCGACGCCCGCTTCGACACCGACGTGGGCGGCCATACCTGGTTCAGCTACGCCCCGCGCCACATGGAGGGTTTTTCGGGCTTCCACCCCTTCCGCCTTCCCAAAGAGGGAAAGGCCCCCTTTCCGCGCGGGCGGATTCTCCACGACATCCTGGAAGCCCGCCTCATGCCCGAGCTGGCGGGGCCGGTCGGCCGGGGCGATCTGCAGTACGCCGCCCTCTGGAAAACGGCGCAGCGCCTCACGAAAAAACCCGTCAAGTTCGGTACCATCACCCCCGAACTCATCGCCATGAGCGTCACCGACCGCCACTACAAAAACATCAAGGAGCGCATCCAGGCCATCAGCGATGCGCTGAACGAGGAGCTCACCGAGGTCGCCAAGGCCGGCTGCCGCGTCATCCAGATGGAAGAGCCCCAGGTCCACCTGCTCGCCGCCAAGGGCCTGGTCGGAGGAGAACTCAACCCCGCCTACATGGTCGAGGTGTTCAACAACACCGTGCGGGGACTGCGGGACCTCACCGAGGTCTGGTGCCACACCTGCTGGGGCAACCCCGCCCAGCAACGCCTCTTCGATGTGCCGCAGAGCTATGCCCCCGCGCTCGAGGAGCTCAACAAGATCGACGCCGACGTGCTCACCTTCGAGTGCTGCAGCTCGGGGGGGATGGACCTCGAAGCCATCGGCAAGGCAATCACCGGGAAAAAGATCGCCATCGGCGTCATCACCCACCACTCCCTCCAGGTCGAACCCCCGGAGGATGTGGCGGACCTCGTCCGCCGCGCCCTCCAGCACATCCCGGCCGAGCGGCTGATCCTCTGCTCGGACTGCGGCATGGGGCGCGAGGGCATGAGCAGACGCCACGCCCTCTACAAGATGGCTTCCATCGTCCAGGGGACCAACATCGTCCGGCGCGAGCTGGGGCTGCCCGAGGCCGAGTGCCTCATCGCCGACCCCGGCTTCTCCCTCGTCGAGCACGAGAGCTAGCCGGGAAGCCTCACGCAGGAGGCGGCGCAAAAAATCCCGCAATATCCCTCAGTATCCCGCAATCGCTTCCGGGCAGTGGGTCCGTTTGCTTGGGTTCCCTGCGCTCCTTCGGAATGACACCGCTGATCCATTTGTGCACGCCCTCTCTCTTAAATTCCGCGCCCCATCGCGCAGCCGCCCCGCCGTCCCCTCTTCCGAAGCCGGGCCCCACTCTCGCACATGCGGGGGAAAAGGCACGCGCAGGAGATGCGGGGAGGTTCGAGGATTGAGGTGCTTTGCCCCTTCCCCCTTTGGGGGAAGGTTGGGATGGGGGAGCGGCCGGAAGAGCGCGCCCGGATCGCGCAGCTAGCGCAGCCCCGCCTCCCGCAGGAGGCGCCGGCCCGATTCGGTCAGCGCCTCTTTTTTCGCCTGAAGGTGGGAGATCAAGTCTTCCGCGCACGAATCCATAAAATACACCAACTCCCCCCTACCGCTCCGCCAGGAACGGGTTGGGCTTGGGCAGGCGGACCTTGCGGAGGCGGAAGCGCTCGATGGTGCGCCCCTCGATGTGGTGGATCGCCTCGAACACCGAATCGGTGACGAGAATGAGATCGCGATCGCCGGGGGAGATGGTGCCCTCTTCCTCCATCTCGTCGAGCATATGGAGCATGGGCAACCAGTACTGCGAACCCATCAGGACGATGGGGAAGTCGGCGATCTTCCCGCACTGGATCAGGGTGAAGGCCTCGAAGAGCTCGTCCACCGTCCCGATGCCGCCGGGGAGCGCCACGAAGGCGTAGGAGTACTTGAAGAGCATCACCTTGCGGACGAAGAAGTGCCGGAACGTCACCCACCTGTCGAGGTAGAGGTTGGGCTTCTGCTCGAAGGGAAGCTCGATGTTGCAGCCGACCGAAACGCCTCCCGCCTCTCTCGCCCCGCGGTTGGCGGCTTCCATGATGCCGGGCCCGCCGCCGGTCATGACGGTGAAGCCCAGCCGGGCCAGGCTGGCGCCCAAGTCCCGGGCGAAGGTGTAGTAGGGATCGCCCTCCTCGATGCGGGCCGAGCCGAAGACGGTGACGCAGGGCCCGACGAAGTGAAGCGCCCGGAAGCCTTTCAGAAACTCGAAAAAGACGCGGACGATGAACCAAAGCTCCGCAAGGCGAGAGCGCGGCCCGATGAGGTAGTTCTGCACGCCGTTGCTGTAGCGGATAGGTGATTTCATCACATCATGCCCCGCAAACTGGAAAGTGGAAGGGATACCGGTGCAGGCCCTCGCCGCCCGATGGCCGGACGATCATGGCGGCGCCGAGCGGGAGGCCGTCCGGGGTGGTGGGGTTCGGCTGCGTTGCGGCGAAAGTCGTTCATCCTGCGCCTCCTGACAGAGTACCGGCCGGGGCGGGCCCGTTTGTCCCATGGGCCCGCGGTGTCATTCCGAGGGAGCACAGGGAACCCAAGCGAACGAGTTCGCTTGGGGGCCGCAGCGAGAGAGGAATCTGCTGTGGAAAAGCGGATTCCTCGCGCCGGGC
>JAQBZT010000157.1 GCA_027622355.1 bacterium
CGAAGGATGAAGAATGAGATTTTCCCGGGCATTTCTCCCCACCCTCCGGGAGGCGCCGGCTGAAGCGGAGGTGATCAGCCACCAGCTCATGGTGCGGGCGAGCATGATCCGCAAGCTTGCCGCCGGGGTGTACAGCCTCCTTCCCCTCGGCCTCCGCGTCCAGCGGAAAGTCGAGCAACTTTGCCGCGAGGAGATGAACCGCGCCGGCGCGCAGGAGGTGTTTCTCCCGGCGCTCAACCCGGCGGAGCTCTGGATGAAGTCCGGCCGGTGGGACCTCTACGGCAAGGAACTGGTCCGCCTCAAGGATCGTCACGACCGCGAATTCTGCCTCGGCCCCACCCACGAGGAAGTGATCACCGACATCGTCAGCCACGAGGTGCGGAGCTACCGCGATCTTCCGCTGAATTTCTACCAGATACAGACCAAGTTCCGCGATGAGATCCGCCCGCGCTTCGGCGTGATCCGCGGCCGCGAGTTCACCATGAAGGACGGCTACAGCTTCGACCGCGACGAGGCGGGAGCGGAGGTCACTTACCAGGGGATGGTCGAGGCCTACAAGCGGTTTTTCCGCCGCTGCGGCCTTGCCTTCAGCGTGGTGGAGGCCGACAGCGGCGCCATCGGCGGAAGCTTCTCTCACGAGTTCATGGTGCTGGCCGACACCGGCGAGGACGCCATCACCGCCTGCGCTGCCTGCGGTTACTCCGCGAACGTGGAGAAGACGCCGGTGACGCTTCAGTTGCCCGAACAGCACGGCGGCAAGATGGAGAAGGTCCACACCCCCGGCGCACGGACGATCGAGGAGGTCGCTGCGTTCCTGGAGCTGTCCCCCTACCGGATGGCAAAGACCCTGCTCTATGTCGCCGACGGCCGCCCGGTGGCCGCCATGCTCCCCGGCGATCGGGAACTGAACGAGGTGAAACTCAAAAACGCCCTCGCTGCCGATCAGCTGTACCTGGCCGATGAGGAGACGGTGGAGAATCTCACCCACGCCGAAGTCGGCTTCGCCGGGCCGGTCGGGCTCAAGGGGGCCTACATCCTCGCCGACCCCTCCCTCAAGGGGGCGAGGGGGGTCGTCCTCGGGGCGAACGAAACGGATCACCACTACGTGGGAGCAGAAGAGGGCCGCGACTTCAAAGCGGATGCCTTCGCCGATCTGGCCGTGGCCCGCGAGGGGGATGGCTGCTCACGCTGCGGAGAGGCGCTCACCATCCGCCGCGGCATCGAGGTGGGGCACGTCTTCAAGATGGGGACAAAATACTCCGCGCCCTTGGGGGCGACCTATCTCGATGAGAGCGGCGAGACGCAGACAATCGTCATGGGCTGCTACGGCATCGGCATCGGCCGCACCGTCGCCGCCGCCATCGAGCAGAACCACGACGAGAACGGGATCATCTGGCCCGTGCCAATCGCCCCGTATCATGTGGACGTCATCTCTGCCAAGATGACCGATGCGCAGTGCATTGAGGAGAGTGAAAAACTCTACAAGGCGCTCGAATCGGAGGGGGTGGAGGTTTTGCTCGACGATCGGGACGAGCGGGCCGGGGTGAAGTTCAAGGACGCGGACCTCATCGGCATCCCCTACAAGGCGGTACTGGGCCCGCGGGGGCTCAAAGAGGGCAAGGTCGAGCTTCAGTCGCGGCGGACGGGCGAGGCGGAGTTCATCCCGCTGGGCGAGGCCGCCGGCGTGATACGGGGGCGCATCGAGAAAGAATCCAGCCTGCTGGCGTAGGGGTTTGCCCCTCCGGAGGGCGCGGGATTCTTTGAAAAACTTGACGATCCGAGAGCAACCCCCTTATATTTCCCTCCCGCCGGGAAAGATGGCTTTTCACCGGAGGGGGAAGGGATGGAAAATGGCTTACGCCGGGGTTCGCGAGTGTGCGGTGTGCGCCTGGCGCGCGGATTGCCGCCTCAAGTGGCGCAACGAGCCGATGGGCGCGCTGAGCTGCCCGGAATTTACCCTGGACCTGCGCCTCGCCCAACAGGCGGCGCAGAACCCCAAAGAGGGCGACGAGAGCGCCCGGAAGGAGACAGGTGAGTGATGCGCCGTGAAATCGAGATACTCTGTCTTCTCTTTGCCGGATACGTTTCCTTCATGGCGGGCCTGCGTCTGGATGACGTCGGCTTCAAGGCGTTTTTCTATATACTTTCGGCGATGTTCGTGCTGGCGATATTCCGGCCGAGAGAATCTCCTTGATTAAATGATGTTTCACTGGCGGTGTAGCTCAACCGGTTAGAGCACGCGGCTCATATCCGCGGTGTTGGGGGTTCGAGTCCCTCCACCGCCACCAAATTTCCGCTCCCGGCATCTCGATTCGGGATGGAGAGGATTCCCGGGCCGCGCCATGACGCCTTCGCTTCGGATTCGCCGTTTCGAAGAAAAAATCCGCAAGGAGTGTGCCGCATGCCGTCTCGATGAATGGGGCGCGCCACTTCTCGTCGGCTTCTCCGGCGGGGGAGACTCCACCGCGCTCCGCTGTCTGAAATTTTCCGCAAAAACCATCCGGGACAGCCGCTTCCCTATCTGGCCGTCCACGTTCATCACGGCCTGCGCGGCGCCCGCGGAGATCGCGATGCCGCGCACGCGGAGGCGTTCTGCAGGGAACATGAGATCCCCTTCCGCTGCCTCCGGGTGGAGGTGGACCCCGCTGCCGGGCCGGGGCTCGAGGCCGCCGCCCGCAAGGCGAGAAGGGAAGTTTGGGCCAAATTGGCGGCAGAGGCGCGCGCGCGCGCGATCGTGCTGGCGCACACCCGGGACGATCAGGCCGAAACCGTGCTGATGCGCCTGTTCGAGGGCAGCGGCATCCGCGGGCTCGCGGGGATGCGGCGGGCCGTGCCGCTGTCAGAGCCGCATCCGCCCGGCGCTTCCGCCTTCACCATCCTGCGGCCGATGCTCTCCCTTTCGCGGGAGGAGATTCGGGGCTACCTTCGCGCCCGGGGCGCGGAATGGGTGGAGGATGAAACGAACGCGGACGAGGGGCGGCTCCGCAATCTTTTGCGCAACCGGGTCATTCCCTCGCTGGAGGATGCGCTCGGGATGGATGTGCAGGAGCGCATCGTGGCGGCTGCGCATCATTTGAGCGGGGCGGCCGAGGTCCTCGATGCCGCCGCCCGGGCAGCCGCGGAAAAATACTTGGCCGACTCCGGCGGGGGGATCACTGTCTGCTCCCTGGACGAGGTTCGGGAGATGCCCCCGGCGCTGCGGACCGCCCTGTGGCGAATCGCGCTCGAGCGGGTGTGCGACCGCGCAGCGGGCGGCAAAAGGCGGCCCCTGGAGCGTCTCTGCGAGGGGGTGGATGGCCTCGTGATGGAAGGCGGGCCCTCGGCGTCGCTGGATCTGCCGGGGGGCGCCGTGGTGCGGCGCATCTACGATGAGCTGGTGTTCGGACCCTTCCCGCCCCCTGAATTTTTCTCGGGCGAGGAGGTTCCGCTTGCCTGTCCAGGCCGGACCTATCACGCGGGGCTCGGGGTGAGCGTGGAAGCCGAGCTGTTCTCGGGGGATGTCTCCGTGCTGCCGTCTGCGGCCGTCCTGCTGGACGCCGATCTCCTTCCGTCGCCCTGGGTGGTGCGGAACCGCCGGGAGGGAGACCGCTTCCGGCCGGAGGGGAAACGGAAACCCAGGAAACTCAAGGATTACTTCATCGAGGAGAAGATTCCCCGGGCCGAACGCGACGGCATTCCGCTGTTGGTGGCCGGCGGAGAGGTGGCCTGGGTCGTGGGGCACGGTATTTCGGAGAACTTCCGTTGCAGGGAGGGGACCCGTAACTATCTGCGGCTTTCCGTGCATTCCGCCCCGGCAGGCCGTACCCCCGCCTAGAACAGGGGTTTCGGCGGCCCCCCCCCTATCTGATAGACGCACCGGGGTTTTCTTGCTAGGTTGGGGGTGCGTTTTGCCTCGTCGCCATTACGAAAGGATTGGATTTGAATCAATTTTATAAAAACCTCGCTCTGTGGCTGGTCATCGGTTTGGTGATGGTGGGTCTTTTCCAGGCCTTCAACGGCGCCAGAACGCTCGATCGTACCGTCATTTACAGCGATTTCCTGCGTACGGTTGAAGACGGGCAAGTCAGCGAAGTGCTCATCCAGGGAGAGAACATCCGCGGCCGGTACGTGAGCGGAAAGATATTCCAGACCTACGCCCCCAAGGATGTCGCTCTCATCGAAACCCTCCGGAAAAAAGGCGTGCGCATCAGCGCCCAGCCGGTGGAGCAGAACTCCTGGTACATGAACCTGCTCCTGAGTTGGTTCCCGATGCTGGTGCTCCTCGGCGTATGGATTTTCTTCATGCGCCAGATGCAGGTCGGCGGCTCGAAGGCGCTTTCCTTCGGCAAGAGCAAGGCGCGCCTCGTCAACGAAGCAGCCAAGAAGAAGGTGACCTTCCGGGATGTGGCCGGCATCGAGGAGGCCAAGGAGGAGCTCGAGGAGATTGTTGACTTCCTGAAGGATCCGCAAAAGTTCACCCGGCTGGGCGCGCGCATTCCGAAGGGCGTCCTGCTCGTGGGTCCCCCCGGAACCGGAAAGACACTTCTGGCGAAAAGCATCGCCGGCGAGGCGGATGTTCCCTTCTTCTCGATCAGCGGCTCGGACTTCGTCGAGATGTTCGTCGGCGTCGGCGCCTCCCGGGTGCGCGATCTGTTCGAGCAGGGGAAGGCCAACGCGCCCTGCATCATCTTCATCGACGAGATCGATGCCGTGGGCAGGCACCGCGGGGCGGGCCTCGGAGGTGGGCACGATGAGCGCGAGCAAACCCTCAACCAGCTCCTCGTCGAGCTCGATGGGTTCGAATCCAACGATGGCGTCATCCTGATCGCCGCCACCAACCGGCCGGATGTGCTCGACCCTGCGCTCATGCGCCCGGGCCGCTTCGACCGGCAGGTGGTCGTGAGTCTTCCCGACATCAAAGGCCGGCTCGCGATACTGGAAGTGCATGCGAGAAATCTCACGCTCTCCGACGATGTGGAGCTTGAGGTCACCGCCCGCGGAACGCCGCGCTATGCGGGTGCCGATCTGGCCAATCTCCTGAACGAGGCGGCACTTCTGGCCGCTGGCCGGAACAAGCAATCCATCACCATGGTCGATCTGGCGGACGCCAAGGACAAGGTCATGATGGGCAAGGCGCGCCGGAGCATGGTGCTCAACGAGAAGGAAAAGCGGAACACGGCCTATCACGAGGCGGGCCATGCGCTGGTGTCGCTTCTCACCCCCGGCACCGATCCGGTCGAGAAGGTCACGATCATCCCCCGCGGCTTTTCGCTGGGGAGCACCTGGTCGCTTCCGGAGGAGGATCGCTACAGCGAGGACCGGATTTATCTTTTGACGCAGATCGACTGCCTGATGGGCGGACGCGCCGCCGAGATTCTCGTTTTCGACACCATGACGACCGGCGCCAAGATGGATATTCAGACGGCGACAGACCTCGCGCGGAAGATGGTCTGCGAATGGGGGATGAGCGACAATCTGGGGCCGCTGGCCTACGGCAAGAGACACGAGCAGATTTTCCTGGGCCGCGAACTCTCTCAGAGCCGCGACTACAGCGAGGAGGTGGCCATCGCCATCGACAACGAGGTGAAGGGCATCGTCGTCTCGGGCTACGAGCGGGCATGGAAGCTGCTGAGCGACAACCGCGACAAGCTGGACCTTCTGGCCCAGGCTCTGCTGGATTACGAGACCATCGACACCAAGGACATCAAGTCATTGATGGGCAGCGGCGAGATGCCCAAGCACCGCCAGGTGGTCCCGAAATCGCCGAAGGAAACTCCGGTACCCGCTTCCGGAGAAACGCGCACGCCCCCGAAGGGCTCGCGGACGCCGCCTCCCGATTTGGCGCCTGGCCCGGCCTAGCCGGCCGCACCTTTGGATTCGTTTTTCCGCGGCCGATACGCGGCTGGTTCGCCGCCGCGGGGTCGAACGGTTCTGCCATATCCCTGTATAATCCTCTCCGATTGGAACGAAGGACTTTCCGTGGAAGCAAGGGGAAATCATGCCCAAGCTGTGCGTCAACGTGGACCATGTGGCCACCATCCGCCAGGCGCGCCGGACCGATGAGCCCGATCCGGTGGCCGCTGCCCTGATCGCCGAGCGATCGGGAGCGGTGGGTATCACCGTCCACCTCCGGGAGGATCGGCGGCATATCCAGGATCGCGATCTGCGGATTCTGCGTCAGGTGGTGCGCGGAAAGCTGAATCTCGAGATGGCGGCCATCCCCGAAATGCAGGACATTGCGCTCGACATCGGTCCCGAACAGGCGACCCTCGTTCCCGAGCGGCGCGAGGAGATCACCACCGAGGGCGGACTCGACGCCGCCGGTCAGCTTGAAAGGCTCCGGGAGTTCATTTCGCCGCTTCGCGCGGACGGAATTTCCGTGAGCCTGTTCATCGATCCCGAACGGAAGCAAGTCGAAGCCGCGCGCGAGATCGGGGCGGACTACATCGAGCTCAACACCGGCGGCTACGCCGAGGCCGGGAGCAGACATGCCGCCGAAGAGCAGTTGAAGGCCCTCCGCGCGGCGGCGGAAACGGCGCATGGCCTGGGGCTGGGCGTGCATGCCGGCCACGGGCTGACCTACCTCAATGTCGAGCCGGTTGTCGGACTACCGTACCTCGAAGAACTGAATATCGGACACAGCATCGTGGCGCACGCTGTTTTTGTCGGTTTTGAGCAGGCGGTGCGAGAGATGGCCCGCCTGATCGGCGCCTAGGGAGCGACCTCGCCATGCCGAAACCCCTCGTCACTGCGGAGGAGATGGCGCGAATCGACGCCCGCGCAATCGAGGAGATGGGGATTCCGGCCGCCTGTCTGATGGAAACGGCGGGCGGACGGATCGCGGAGCGGATCTGGGAGCGCTACGGCAAGCCGGGGCTTCGGGTCGTGGTTCTGGCCGGGAAGGGGAACAACGGCGGCGATGGCTTCGTCCTATCGCGCTATCTTGCGAACCGTGGGGCCGAGGTCCGGGTCTTCGCGCTTTTCCCGCTCGAGGAGGCCGCCGGAGAGCCGAAGATTTTCCTGGAAATCCTCCAGAAGATGGGCGTTCCCGTCGAGGCGGTAAGCGATGCCGCGGGCATCGGGGGGATGATGGCGGTGATCGCCACCTCCGACCTGTTGGTGGATGCGATTCTGGGGACGGGCTT
>JAQBZT010000158.1 GCA_027622355.1 bacterium
ATTCCTCAGTCGCTGCGCTCCTTCGGAATGACACCACGGGTCCGTTGTGCAAACTGACCCACTACCAAAGAATTCGCTGCGGGTTCAGCTTAGCACAAAGTGTTTCGGGGAGAACGCAGCAGGCGCGGGAGCCCTCCTCCCGGCGGGGGGAGGCGTGCGCTCAGTCGATATCCGCCGAGAGGCCCTGCGCCATTTCGATCGTTTCGGCGTTGTTGACCGTCCAGGCGACGCGGTGGGTGACGGCGTCGATCAGGGTTGCCGCCGAGGGCATTCCGGTTCCGCTCCGCTTCACCCCGCCGAAGGGAAGATGCACCTCGGCGCCGATGGTGGGGAGATTTACGTAGCCGAGCCCGAAGTCGCACTCGCGCTGAATGCGGCGGGCGCTCCGGAAGCTCTCGGTGATGACCGAGCAGGAGAGCCCGAAGGGCGTGTCGTTGTAGACGGCAATGGCGTGATCGATGTCCCGGACGGGAACGAGAGCGACATGGGGGCCGAACACCTCCTCCCGCAGCACGGGCGAGCCCGCATCGGGCGCCATCTTGTAGACGAAGGGGGTCATGAAATGGCCCCGCCCAAAACCATCGCCCTCGTCCCGGCCCCCATCGAGGAGCACCTCGGCTCCGTCCTCGCGGGCCCGCTGGTTGTAGCGGAGCACCTTGGCGGCGCCCGCCTCGTTGATGAGGGGTCCCATGAAAACGGACGGATCGAGCGGATCGCCGAATCTTATTCGCTGGGCCTTCTGGGTGAAGTGCGCGCAGTATTCTTCGTAGATGGGCTCTTCGATGAGGATGCGCCCCGCGCTGACGCACCGCTGCCCGGTCGTCTTGAAGGCGCTGAGGATGCCGGCGTTCACGGCGAGATCCATCTTGGCGTCGGCGAGCACGATCAGAGCGTTCTTCCCGCCCATCTCGCACACGGCCAGGCGGTGTTCGCTCTCGGCGCAGGTCTTCCGGATGAACTGCCCCACCTCGAAGGAGCCCGTGAAGAGCACGGCCTCCACCCCGGGGTGGGCAACGAGCGGCGGGCCGGCCTCCTCGCCGATCCCCTGGATGAGTTTCCCCCCCCCTTCCGGGAAGCCGGCCTCGGCCATCAGCTCCACCAGCCGGTGGGCCGTGGCCGGCGTCTCCTCGGAGGGCTTGAAGACTACCGTGTTTCCTTCCACGAGAGAGGGACCCATCAGCCACAGGGGAATGGCGAACGGGAAGTTCCAGGGCGTGATGACGGCCATCACCCCCTTGGGCTTGCGGAGAATGTAGGCGTCTTTCGCGGCGACCTCGCTGGAGATGACTTCGCCGTGGCCCATGCGCGAGGTCCCGAAGACGTACTGGGCCATGTGGATGCCCTCGATGACGTCGGCGAGGCCTTCGTTGAGCTGCTTTCCGCATTCGCGGGAGACGAGCCGGCCCAGCTCCTGGGTTTCCTTCTTGACCTGCTGGACGAAGTTGTCGAAGCACTCGGCGCGCCGGATGCGGGAGAGGGCGCGCCATGCGGGAAACGCCGCCCGGGCGGCGGCGACGGCTTCTTCCACGTCGGGGGCCCCGGAGCGGGGAAACCGCCCGATCACCTCATCGGTGCAGGCCGGATTGGTGCTCTCAAAAAATTTTCCGCTTCGCGCCGGAACCCATCTTCCGCCGATCAGGTTTTTGCCCTCGAGACGCATGGTATTTCCCTCCTCGATGCACCCCCGGGCGGCTTGGCGGGAAGCGCGTTCCATCGGGTCGTTCCTTCTGATCAAATATAAGGCCGGCCGGGAAAAACCGTCAGGGGAGGGGGAGAGCCCGGCGAAAAACAATGCATTGGGCGTCCGGGGGCTCAGCCGGTGCGCGTGCCCTCGGCCTGGTCGAGCTTGCGGTAGATGGTCCGGGTGGCGATGCCGAGCTTGCGGGCGGCGGCGCTCTTGTCCCCGCCGGTCTGGCGGAGGGTTTCGAGGATGACCTTGCGTTCGACCTCGGCGAGCGGGGTGCCCACCGGGATGCTGATGATGGGGGCGTTGGCCTCCACGGCGTTCTCCTCGGCCGCCGCGCGCCCTTTCGTGATCTGAAGCGGCAGATCGTCCACGGTGAGAATCTCCCCCCGGCTGAGGACGACGGCGCGCTCGACGGTGTTCTCCAACTCCCGGACGTTGCCGGGCCAGCCGTAGTTGGAGAGCACCTCGATGGTCTCGCGGGAGAAGCCGTTGATGTTCCGCTTGTTCTTCTCGGCGAAGCGGCGGAGGAAGAACTCGATGAGCAGCGGGATGTCCCCGCGGCGCTCCCGCAGGGGGGGGAGCTGGATGTTGATCACGTTCAGGCGGTAATAGAGATCTTCGCGGAAGCGGCGCTCGGCGATCGCGATTTCGAGGTTCTGGTTCGTCGCCGCGATGATGCGGACATCCACCTTCAGCGTTTCGTTCCCGCCAAGGCGCTCGCACTCCCCCTCCTGGATCACGCGAAGGAGCTTGGCCTGCAGCGCAAGGGGCATGTCGCCGATCTCATCGAGGAAGAGCGTGCCCCCGTTCGCGAGGAAAAAGCGCCCCTCTTTCCGGGAGACGGCCCCGGTGAAGGCGCCGCGTTCGTAGCCGAACAGCTCGCTTTCCAGGAGAGTCTCGGGCAGCGCCGCGCAGTTCACCGTCACGAACGGGTTTTTCCGCCGCTCGCTCATGTTGTGCAGTGCGTTGGCCACCAGCTCTTTGCCCGTTCCGCTTTCCCCGAGGATGAGCACGGTGGCGGCGGCGGGGGAGGCCTGGCCGATGAGTTCGTTTACATTCTGGATGGCGGTGCTGTTTCCGATCAGGCCGGTGGGGCTCTGGAGGTTCTGAAGCTGGGCCCTGAGGTCGGCGTTCTCGCGCAAGAGTTCCTGCTTCTCGATGGCCTTGTAGATGGTCTTCAGAACCTGCACGCGCTCGAGCGGTTTCGTCAGAAAATCGCAGGCTCCCTCGCGCATGGCTTCGACCGCGGTCTCGACCGTCCCGAAGCCGGAGATGAGGATGACCTCGGTTTCCGTGTTTCTTTTCTTGATCTCTTTCAGGAGGTCGATTCCGCTCAGGCCCGGCATGCGCAGGTCCGTGATGACGATGTGGGCCGGGTCGGCGGAGAAAATTTCCAGCCCCGTTTCGGCGTCGTGGGCGAGCGAAACCCGGAACCCCTCCTTCGAGATCATTTTTTGCAGAGCCTCGCGGCTGCCCCGCTTGTCGTCAACCACGAGAACGTGGGTGGATTCGTTGGCGGTCAAACCTGGCTCTCCTGTTGTGCGGCCGATGGCAGATAGATGTGGAAGGTGGTGCCCTCTCCCTCCTGGCTGGCGAAGCGGATCGAGCCGCGGTGCTCGTGGACGATCTGCTGCGCCAGTATGAGGCCGAGTCCCGTTCCGCTGGCCTTGGTGGTGAAAAAGGGCGTGAAGAGGGACGCCTGCTTATCCGCCGGTATGCCGCTTCCCGTGTCGGTAATGTCGATCACCACGCCGCCCTCGGCAGCCCGGGCTCCCACCGTGAGGCGCCCGCCCCCTTTCATTGCATCAAAGGCGTTCAGCACCAGGTTCTGAAGGGCCACCCGAAGCTGGGCCTCGTCGAACTCCACATCGGGCAAAGCATCCTCCAGATCGCGCCTGACTTCAATGTTGCGGCTGGCGGCTTCCTCGGCGAGGAACTGGAGAAGCTCCTCGATCAGCTCGTGGATGTCGCCGGCCTGGTGGTCGGCCTGCGGCATGCGGACGAACTTCAGGTAGTCGTCCGTCACCTGCCGGAGGATTTCAATTTCGGTCTGGATGGAGCGCAGCAGCGTCCAGGCCTCGCCCGAGTCCCTTTTCCCGAACTTTTCGAGCTCATCCTCGAGAAGCTCGGTGTTGAGGTTGATGGCGGAGAGCGGGTTGCGGACCTCGTGGGCCACCTGGGCGCTCATTTTCCCGACGATGGAAAGGCGGTCGCTCTGGAGCAGCTGTTTTTGCAGCTCGCGGCGCTCGGTGACGTCCTTCAGGTAAACGATGGCCTGAATGGTTTCCCCGAGGGCGTCGGAGATGGGGTAAGTGTAGGCCTCGATGTCCACGCGCTTTCCGGTGGGCAAGGTGATGCTGTGCTCGGCGAAGCCGGTCGCTCCGGTCTCGAAGGTGCGCGCGATCAGGTGGCGGTCCACAAGTGGTCCCGGGATGGGGGAGCCCTCTCCCCCCCAGGACTGGCCCAGCAGGTTGGAGATGCCCCGGCCGAGGAGATTCCCCATCCCCTGATTGAGGAGTTGGATGCAATAGTTCTGGTCCACGATACAGATGGCGTCGGTGATGCCGTCGAAAAGCGCCTGGAGGCGGTGGTTGCTCTCGAACACCTGGGCGGACCAGATGAGATGGTCTTCGGCCCGGATCCGGCGCCGCTCACGGTCGAGCAGCAAAATGGCGGCCGCGATCACCACGATGAAGCCGAACAGGGTGATGGTAAATCCCTTCCGGAAGGTCCGCCGGACAAGAGCGACCACCTCCGAGGAGGGGGCGGTGACAGCGAGCGACCATCTTTCCTCCCCGACCTTGACCGGGGTGAAGGCCGTGAGATAGCGGTTCTCCTCGGCCCGCTCCCTGGGGCGGAAATCCGTGTGCCATCCGGTACCGCGCTCGCCGTGCCGCATTCGCTGCACCAGGTGAAGAAGGCGCTGATCGCCCATCTGCTCCGCCAGATGGGCCAGGCGGATTCCCTTCATCGGCGTGAGGCCCGGACCGATGAGGATTCGCCCCTTCTCGTCGATTAGCCAGGCGCGTCCCTTGGCGCCCGAGCGGACGGGTCTGACAAAGGCCCGGTCCAGATCCTCGATGGTGACCTTCGCGTAGAGCCAATCGCCCTTGGCGACCAGCGCGGCGCCCATGATGAATTCCGGAACGTCCTTTTTCCCGATGATCATCAGGCATGCAGGGCGGCCCGGGGGGCACCGGGAGATGCCCTGGTAGTATGCCTGCGTGCCCGCGGCGGGCCGGGTGGCATCTCCCGGCAGGAGAAAGCCGACCTCGCTCACCCGGACCCGCCCGCCGAGGCGGTCGTAGAGGCCGGCGATGGCGCTCATCCGGCCCGGATGGCCGACGCCGACGGTTCGGAGGAAGCTGGCGCTGTAGCGGAGGCTGGCGGTGATCTCATCGAGAAAGGAGGCGATCCGGCCTGCGGCCTGATCGGCGAGGGAAAGTTGTTGCCGGTTGAAGCTTTCCTCGATGTCCTTTTTTGCGTCCGTGTAGACCTTGTAGGAGAGGGCGAGTAGGATGGCCAGCACCACGCCGGTCCAGAGAACGATCAGGTTCCGGAACCGGCGGCTGGCCCGGCGGGACTCGGTGAGCCGGGGCGTCTGGCCGCTCGCGGGCCGTTCAGCCTCTTGTTTCGGGGCCGGGCCGGGCGGGGTTGTGGCGGTCTGGCGCATGGCGGTTCTCACAAATCATCAGAGGGAGGTCAAAAATGCCCATGATGCGAAATCGGGCTTTCGAGGGGTTTCCCTCCTGGAAGAGGCATTATATTTAAGGAGAACAGGGGCCTTGATCTTGACATGGCCCGGCACTCCTTTCTATTTTCTTTTTAGCACTCCGGCGTCCGGAGTGCTAAGCCCTGTGCCCCACGCGCCCCTTGGGTGAGGATATCGCGATGACGAGCAGCGGGCTATCCCCGCGAAACATGGATGTTCTGAAGGCGGTGATCTCCACGTTTATCGAAACGGGGGAGCCGGTGGGAAGCCGCACGCTCTCCAAAGGGGGCGCCATCTCTTTCAGTCCGGCCACCATCCGGAACATCATGAGCGATCTGGCGGACGAGGGTTTTCTCACCAAGCCCCACGCTTCCGCCGGGCGGATGCCCACCGATCTGGGTTATCGCGTCTTCGTGGACAACCTCTCCTCCGTTCCGGAGGTGACGAAGGAGGAGCAGGCATCCATCCGGCGGAGCTACACCCAGCGGGCGGCGAAGATCGAACGGGTGCTCACCCAGGCTTCCCGCATTCTCTCGGGCCTGACCCAGCAGGCGGGGATCATTCTCCTTCCGGGCGGAGAGCAGCTTCAATTGCAGTATATCGAGTTCATCCGGCTGGCCGAGCGAAAAGTGCTTGCCGTCATCGTTACCAAGAGCGGCGTCGTGCAGAACCGCATCGCCGTGACCGAAGATGACATCTCCCAGGAAGAGCTGCACCGCATCTCGCGCATGCTGAACGATGAGTTTTCCGCGCTCTCCCTCCGGGAAATCCGGGCCACGATTCTCGAAAAGATGAAGGCCGACACCGAGGGCATCGATCAGCTTCGCCGCCGGGCGCTCTCTTTGAGCGAGCAGGCTTTCATTGGAGAGGACGACAGCGCCGCCGACACGTCCACCGTCTATGTCGAGGGTGCCTCCCGGGTGATTTCGCAGCCCGATTTCGCCGACGACATGGAGAAGGTGCGCACACTCTTCCGGGCGTTCGAGGAAAAAGAGAAGCTGGTTCACCTGCTCGATGGGTGCATGAAGTCGCAGGGGCTGACCGTCCTGATCGGCTCGGAGAGCGAGATGGATACCATGCAGGACTGCAGCCTGGTGGTCCAGAATTACTTCATGGGCGATCGGCCGCTGGGCGCCATCGGCATTATCGGCCCCAAGCGGATGCACTACGACCGGGCGGTCTCCCTGGTGGAGTGGACCGCCAATGCGGTGTCCGCGTACCTGTCCTCCGGGGAGGTGCAGTGAGCGCAGCGCCCCGGGAAGGGGCCGGCCCCGGCAGCCCTGCCGAGGAAAAAGAAGCCGCCGCGGCTGCGGCTCCTCCGGGCGAGGCAGAAGAAGCCCCCCCTCCCGAGCCCGACTACCACGATCTCTACATCCGCCTCCAGGCGGATTTCCAGAACTTCCGTAAACGCCAGCATCGCGAGCGCGCCGATACCGAGGCGCGCATCGTCCAGGGCATCCTCGCCGAAATCCTTCCCATCGCCGATGATCTCGAGCGCGCCCTCGAGTCGGCCGGGGAGAACGAGCAGGCCCTGATAGAAGGTCTCCGGCTCACGCTGAAGCGGATGCAGGACGCACTTCAGCGCGCGGGCGTCGAGCCTGTTCCGGGGAAAGGCGCGCCCTTCGACCCGAACGTGCACGAGGCGGTGTCCGTGACCGAGGATCCAGGCGTTCCTCCGAACTGCGTGGTGGAGGTCCTCCAGA
>JAQBZT010000159.1 GCA_027622355.1 bacterium
TTTTTCTGTCTTCCTCAAAAGCTCGTCAAACACACCTCAAAGCGGTATCCTTTCCTTTCCACAGCCGAACGGGGATAGCGTGATGGACACTCTTGTCGAACTCTTGCTGGAATCGGTGAAGCGGTTTCCGAATACTCCTTTTCTGGAGGCGGATCGGGAGGGCATCGGCCGCATTTCCCTCTCTCGCGCCGGACTGCTGGAGCGGGCGGCGGCCGTGGCCGCGCGCCTCGCGGGGGGGGGGGTTCGGCCGGGGGATGCGGTCGGTCTTCTCTCGCCGAACCGCCCGGAGTGGGGGGCGGGGTATTTTGGCATCCTGCTCGCCGGCGCCGTCGTGGTTCCCCTCGATGTGAACCTCAAAGAGGGCGAGCTTTCGAACATCCTCTCGCGTTCGGGGGCGGCCGCGCTGGTGACGGATCAGACGGAGGCTGCGCGCGGCGCCGGGCTGCGGGACCGGGGCCAAAATCTGAAGCACTTGTTCCGCTGCGACACGGCCGAAGCCGCTCCCGATGCACGTGCGGGCGGCTGGCCCGGTGAGCGGCGCGGGCCGGATGATCTCGCCCTTCTCTCGTTCTCCTCCGGCACAACGGGCACGGCGAAGGGAATTATGCTGACCCACCGGAACATCGCCTCAAACGCCGTGGCGGCGCTCTCGTCGTTTCAGTGCGGCCCGGAGGATGTTTTTCTCTCGATCCTTCCGCTTCACCACATGTTCGAGGGAACGGGCGGGTTTCTCTGTCCGCTTCTCGCGGGGGCGCGTGTGTACTACCTCGACTCGCGCAATCCGCGGGTTTTGGTCGAGGCGATGCAGCGGGAGGGGGCTTCCATCCTTTTGATGGTTCCGGCGCTGGCCCGGCTCATCCACAAGCGGATCTGCGGACAGATCGAAGAGATGGAAGGGGTGCGGGGAATGCTGGGCCGTCTTCTTTTTTCGCTCTCCCGGGCGGCCCTGCGGCACGGCTGGCGCATCGGGCATTTTCTTCTCCCCCAGGTTCGCAGCCGTCTCAGCCCCCGCCTTCGCTACCTTGTTTCCGGCGGCGCCGCCCTGGATGTGAACGTGGCATTCGATCTGCTGGCCCTCGGCCTTGAAATCATCCAGGGCTACGGCTTGACGGAAACCGCGCCCGTGACCCATACGAACCGGCCCGGAAAGGCAAACCGGCTGGGCACGGTCGGCCCGCCCGTCCCGGGCGTGGAAGCGCGCATCGTTCCCGTCGAAGGGGCCGCGGAGGGAGAGGGCGAGATCTGGATCAGGGGGCCGAACGTGATGAGGGGGTATTACGATGCGCCTGGGCTGACGGCGGAGGTGTTCGAGGGGGAGTGGTTTCGCACCGGAGACATCGGCCGGGTGGATGCGGAAGATTATCTGACGATCTGCGGACGTGTGAAAAACGTGATTGTCGCGCCTTCGGGAAAGAATATTTATCCCGAAGAGGTGGAGGAGGAGCTGGCGGGAAGCCCCCTGTTCCAGGACGCCTGCGTGATCGGCAAGAAGGACGCCCGGGGGGGCGAGGAAGTCTTCGCCGTCGTCACGATCAATCCGGAGGCCGGGGTCCCGGAAGGGGTGGAGCGGGAAGAAATCGTGCGCCGCGAGCTGAACCGCCTTTGCGCCGCATTGGCCGACTACAAGCGGGTGAGTGGTTTTTGTGTCTGGCCCGATGAGACACTCCCGCAGACCACCACCCTCAAGTACCGGCGGGAGGAGATCAAAAAGGTGCTGCGAGAGCTCCCTGGCTACTCCCCGGATGATTTTTGAAACGGGCCGATTCGCATTTCGGGGTTGTATGATTCCCTGAAATAACGCACTCTCGCCCGCACCCTTTTCGTTCCATCGCCTTGGAAGCCCCCTCTCCGCTTCATCGCCACGGCTTGGGTGCCAGGTGTCTGTAGCCGGAAGCGAAGGAGAACGTTTTGTCGCTTGATATCGCCATCCTCTTTGCACTGGGGGCCGCAGTTTCCTACGCCTGCGCCGATATGTTCGCGCGGGTCGGGGTGGAGCGGTGCGATGAGTTTGTCGGCTCCATGATTGCGCTCACCGGCCAGATGGCGATGTTCATCATCCTGGTGGTGGCGGCAGACGTGCGGTTTCCTCCTTTCGGGGCGCATTATTTTTGGGTGGCCCTGGGCGGCGCGTTCAACCCGGGGCTTTTCTTCATTTTTTTCGTGATCGGCATTGCCAAGATCGGAGTGGCACGGGCGGCGCCGATCAAGGGAAGCTCGCCAATTCTGGGCGCGCTGCTGGCGATCATTTTCCTGGCCGAGCGGCCCGCCTGGTACCACCTGGCAGGAGTTATACTGGTGGTGGCGGGCGTTGCGCTGATCTCCTCGGGCAAGACCGAGGGAAGGTGGCGGCGAAGCGACGCCATCTGGCCGCTGCTCGCGGCGCTGGTCTCGGGCTTTGCCGCCAACTTCTGGCGGACGGGGCTCCAGTCTTTTCCCGATTCGATGGCGGCCAACATCGTGGGCGTGGCCGCAGCCCTTGCGCTGATGGCTGCGTATACCCTGGCGTTCAGACGCGGCCAGATGGCCGAGAACATCCGCCGGGGGTGGAAGCCCTTTCTCCTGTTCGGGCTGGCGGCGGGCGCCGGGGTGTTTTTCTATGCCAAGGCGCTTCAGATCGGCGAGGTCTACCGGATGCTGCCCCTCATTCAGACGGCACCGCTCTTCACGGTGGCGCTGGCGCTGATTTTCTTCCGACGGAAAGAACACATCACTTGGCGCGTGCCGGCGGGCGCTTTGTTCACGGTGGGCGGTGCGCTGCTCGTCACGCTTCGGCTGGGCCTGATGTGAGGTTGTAAGTCTTTCGATGAAGGAAACTGTGGATGCAGATTGACGCGGCGGTCCTCTTTGCCGTCGGGGCGGCGTTCTTTTTCGCCGTGGCCGACATGTTCGCCCGGTACGGCGTCCAGCGGGCGAACGCTTTTGTGGGGACGGTCATCACGCTGGCGGGAGAGATCATTTTCTTTCTGGCGGTCATTCCCTTCACCGGGCTGGAATTTCCGCCCCTGAGCAGCGCCTATCTCTGGATATCGGCGGGCGGCGCGACCAATCCGGCCCTTTTCCTCATTTTCTACATCATCGGTATCTCGAAGATCGGCGTATCGCGCGCGGCGCCCATCAAGGGGTGCTCCCCGCTCTTCGGCGCGCTGACGGCGGTCCTTTTCTTCGGCGAGCAGCCTTCCTGGTTCAACATTGTGGGTATCTTGCTCGTCGTCGGGGGCATCGCGCTCATCTCCTCGAGCACGGGCGGCGAGGGAAGGGGGAGGCGCATTGACATCCTCTGGCCCATCGCCGCCGGGATAGTCGCCGGCATCGGAGCCAACTTCTGGCGGAGAGGGATGGGGTCTTTCCCCGATACCCTGGCCGCCTCGTTCGTGGCCGCCGCCGCGGGGATTCTCGTTGCGGGCCTCTATGCCCTCCTCTCGGGCAACGCCCGCAAGCCGGGCGATCTCAAATGGGGGCTCAAGTACTACACGGTGTGCGGGATCATGGGCGGCGCGGGCATCTTATGCTACGCCAACGCACTGCAGCGGGCCGAGGTCTACCGGGTGCTCCCCATCATTCAGGTATCGCCGCTTTTTGCGGTCATTTTCTCGATCGTGCTCCTGCGCCGGACCGAGGGCATCACCTGGCACGTCCCGGCCGGCGCTTTGTTCACCGTCGCCGGGGCCATCCTGGTGACCTTGCGGCATCTTTCCCCGTGATCCATCGGGGTGTTTCGATCTGGACGGAAACGGGAAAAACCTTTATAAGTCCCACCTCGGAGGCGCCGCCCCCGCCGGGCCGCATCCTCCTCGTCCCCATCGTCTAGCCTGGCCCAGGACACCGGCCTTTCACGCCGGCAACAGGGGTTCAAATCCCCTTGGGGACGCCACTTTAACCCCCGCTGCGGCTGTAAGCCGTAGATTTAAAACCACTTCTCGCTCCCAAGGCTCTTTTGGCTTCTTGATTTTCGGCCCCAGTTCGATGCGGTCGATCACTTCCCGGACTAATGAGCCCGGCTTGTCCAAAAACCCAAACGAACCAAAATCCCCTATGTGAGAGCCTTTTGAGTTTCAAGCAGGACATGGATGGAGTTTTTGCGGAGGACAGGGAATTGCTCTTAGGAGCAAGGCGACGAAAGGCCTGCATTCAAGCTGAAATTATCAATTCGCCATGCACAGGGCACAACCAGTACAAATACCCAAAATTCTGCGAAAATTATCAATTCGCCATGGACAGGTCGATTTCTGTTCCGGCCCACTTTTTCTCAGCCTTCATGTGCTCGCGGGCACTCCGGATGAAATTCTCATAATACTCTGGCCGGACAAGCTCATCCTGATGTTAATCAGCCCGGATTTTTTTCACGGCAAGACGGTGTGCCCGCAATACCGACTCTGTATAGCCATTGGGCAAATCAAGTCCATTGGAAACGATTTCCAGTGCCGCCCTGAATTCGGCACCGGCATAATTGTCCGTCATCGGCAAATAATTTTCGTCGTGCGCGTTCTGCCCGTCGACAACAGAGGCCATTTCCTTGAAAATTTCTCCCACCTGTTTCTCGGTAACGATGTCCCACTCCAACCAATTGGCAATATGCTGACTGGAGATGCGCAGAGTGGCCAGATCCTCCATGAGATTTGTTCCCTCTAAGTTCGGAACTTTCGAGCAGCCAATTCCCTGACCGACCCAACGCGAAACATAGCCAAGTATGCCCTGGGCATTATTTTTAAGTTCTGCCTGAATCTCTTGAGGCGTTAACTCCCTATCAAGCAATGGAATTGTTAATATGTCATCGAGACTGGCGCGGTCTCTGTTGGCCAGTTCTTTTTGTCTTCCCTCAACATCCACATAATGATAATGCATGGCATGTATCGTCGCGGCGCTTGGAGATGGCACCCAGGCAGTGTTTGCTCCCGCTTGAGGATGAGCTATTTTGGCGCTGTACATGGCTTTTAAATTGTCCGGCATGACCCACATGCCCTTTCCGATTTGGGCATGACCCGGCAGGCCGCACTCAATTCCAATATCCACGTTCCAGTCTTCGTATGCCAAAAGCCATTGTTGTTGTTTGATTTCTTCTTTGCGCAACATTGCACCTGCATACATACTGGTATGAATCTCATCTCCGGTTCGATCCAGAAAACCTGTGTTGATAAATACAATGCGGTCTTCAGCCGCACGTATGCACTCTTTCAGGTTCACGGTGGTTCTTCTTTCTTCATCCATAATGCCTATTTTGATCGTGTTTTCATCTAGGCCCAGGGCCTTTTCCACATGACCAAACAGCTCCACCGTTGCGGCCACTTCCTCGGGACCATGGAGCTTGGGTTTTACAAAATAAATACTACCGGTTTGACTGTTGACGATTTGACCGTTTCTTTTAAGGTCATGGACGGCGGCCAATGATGCGACCATTGCATCGAGGAAACCCTCTGGTATCGGTTTGCTGTCTTCTGTAAGCACGGCATCAGTATACAAATGAATGCCTACATTACGATTCAACAACAGACTTCGGCCAGGCAGAGTGTATTCCTTGCCCTTTGGCGACATATAAGTTCTATCAGGATTAAGTTTACGAATCATCTCTTGATTTTTTTTTGTAAAGGTTGCCTCTAGTGTTCCCTTCATAATTTTATTCCAGTTTCTATAAGCATTTGCCTTGTCGTCCGCGTCTACCGCCGAAACGGAATCCTCAAGGTCTTGTATGGTTGTGACAGCGGCTTCAAGCAGAATATCTTTCACGCCGGCCGAATCGTATCTTCCGGCCGTTTCGTCGTCCCGGTCGATTTGAATTTCAATATGCAAGCCGTTGTTTCGGAGTAAAACGCTGGTGAGCTCGCTATCAGCTTCATTGAAACCTACAAATTGAGAGCGATCGCCCAGATGTGTTTCGTTCCCGTCGCCAACTACGGCGACCAGATCTTTGTTCTCATCCAGCTTGTAGTGGGTCGCAAGAGCGTGGGAGCCTTTTTCCAGCGCCGCAACGTCATCGAGGAAGTTTTTCGCGTATGCAATTACCCTGGCCCCGCGCCGGGGATTGTAGCCATTGGGCCCATCGCCCCTTTTCTCTGCGCCTCTGTCTTCGGGAATCATGTCGAAACCGTACAACGCATCGTAGAGGCTCCCCCATCGGGCGTTCGCCGCATTTGTGGCGAAGCGCTCGATCGTTAAGGGAACGACAAGCTGGGGGCCCGCGATTTCCGCAAGCTCCCTGTCCACATTTTGTGTGTTGACTTTGAAGTCAGGGCCTTCTGGAATTAAATACCCGATTTCATGTAGGAAGGATTTGTATTCTTCCATGTCGAGAGGTTTGCCTTTCTTCTCCTTATGCCAGGCGTCGATCTCTTTCTGGATGCGATCCCGCTCTTGCAGCAACTCTCTGTTCTTGGGTTCTAATTTATTCGCAATTTCGCCGAGAGAACGCCAGAAAGAATCCGGATCGACACCAGTTCCTGGCGCGATCTCATCATTAACTAAATCATACAAAGGCTGGGCGACTTGTAGACCGGCAATTTCAACGTAATCTGGATTCATAACTTCCCATCCTATTTTTATCGAAAATTATTTGGGAGCACCTTTTACTGAGATTATGAAGCAATGATCTGCATATGGCGAATTCCTGGTTGCGCAGAGATGGGGGCTGGGCAATCTAATTTTCCTGATAATTCCATGTTCTATTTTCGATTTCTGGTCTCAAAAACCTTTTCAATTCAAATTCATTTCGCCGTTTTGCCGTTTTTTGTGCTGAAACACCAGCTGGATTTCTGGTTAGAATAGGGGTGCGCCCAAATTTTGAAGATGTATCCTCCCCGTTGGCCTGAAGAGGGACCGTACCCGATGGCGCGAAACGCTTCCTTTGACTTCCCGCCGCCCCGCCTTTCCGCCCTGGCGGCGCGCCAGAAAAAAGACGGTGTGCTCTCGAAGGACACGGTGGCGGCGCTGGCCCGTGAGATGGACGTTCCCGCACATGAGCTCTACGGGCTCGCGAGTTTTTTTCCGCAATTCCGGCTGGCGCCAACCGATGGGCCGGAAATCCAAATCTGCCAGGACTTGAGCTGCCAACTGGCGGGGAGCGGAAAGCTTCTGGAGGCAGCAC
>JAQBZT010000160.1 GCA_027622355.1 bacterium
GAGGCCTCCACCCTGCGGCCCGAGGCCGTCCGGGGGCTCGACCTTCTGGTGGTGCGCGAGGGGGTGGGCGGCATTTACTTCGGCAAGCCCCGCGGGATTGATAACATCGGGAACGGCAACGAGCGGGCGGTGGACACCATGGTGTACACGACGCCCGAGATTCAGCGAATCGTGCGGATGGGCTTCGAGATGGCCAGGGTGCGGAGGGGCAAGCTCTGCTCGGTGGACAAGGAAAACGTCCTCGACAACAGCCGTCTCTGGCGGCGGGTGGCGACGGGCGTCGGGAAGGAGTATCCCGATGTCGAGCTCTCCCACATGTACGTGGACAACGCGGCGATGCAGCTCATCCGCAATCCGCTGCAGTTCGACGTGATCGTGACCGGCAACATGTTCGGAGACATCCTGAGCGATGCCGCCTCGATGCTGACCGGCTCGATTGGGATGCTCGCCTCAGCCAATCTCAACGAGTCCGGCTTCGGGCTCTACGAGCCGGTGCACGGCACCGCGCCCGACATCGAGGGGCAGGATGTGGCGAACCCCATCGCCGCCATCATGTCCGCCGCCATGCTCTGCCGCTATTCGCTCAAGCGGGCCGACGCGGCCGAGGCGATCGAGAGCGCCGTGGCCCAAGTGCTTGAGGAAGGCTACCGCACGGCCGATATCTATACGGACGGGATGAAGAAAGTGGGCTGCGCCGAGATGGGCGGCCGGGTGAAGGAACTCCTCGGAGGGAAGTGATGGGCGGCATGCGCGTCGCCGTGGCCGGTGCGACCGGCGCGGTGGGCCGGGAGATGCTGAAGATACTCGCCGAGCGGAAGTTTCCGGCGAGCGAGGTGGTGGCGCTCGCGAGCGAGCGGAGCGTCGGCAAGAAGGTCCCCTACGCCGGGGGCGAGCTCGAGGTGCGCCTTCTGGCGCCGGATGCCTTCGAGGGGGTGCAGCTCGCGCTGTTTTCCGCGGGCGGGGCGTGTTCGCTTGAGTTCGCTCCCGCTGCGGTGAAGGCGGGCGCGGTCGTCGTGGACAACTCGAGCGCCTTCCGCATGGACCCCGAGGTACCGCTCGTCGTCCCCGAAGTAAACCCCGATGCGGCGGCTGCGCACCGGGGGATCATCGCCAACCCGAACTGCTCGACGATCCAGATGGTGGTGGCGCTCAAGCCGCTGCACGATTCCGCCCGCATCCGCCGGATTGTCGTCAGCACCTACCAGGCGGTCAGCGGGGCGGGCCAGAGCGCGATCGAGGAGCTGCGCGATCAGGTCGAAAAGGGAAGCGAGAGCGTCCCCCAGGTTTTCCCGCATCCCATTGCCTTCAACTGCCTGCCGCAGATTGATGTCTTTCTCGATGGCGGCGCGACGAAGGAAGAGCAGAAGATGGTGGACGAGACGCGCAAGATACTCGGTGCGCCCGATCTTCCGGTCAGCGCGACCTGCGTGCGGGTTCCGGTCTACAATGCGCACTCCGAATCGGTGAACGTGGAATTCGAGCGCGACATCTCTCCCGAGGAGGCCCGTGATCTTCTGGCCGCCGCCCCGGGAGTCGAGGTGGTGGACAACCCGGAGCAGGGCGCCTACCCGATGCCGATCCGCGCCGACGGGGCGGACCCGGTTTTCGTCGGGCGCATCCGGCGCGATCCCTCGCGGGAAAATACGCTGAACCTGTGGGTGGTGGCGGACAACCTTCGGAAAGGGGCCGCCCTGAACGCCATCCAGATTGCGGAGCTTCTGCTCGCCCGGGGGCTGTTGAAGGCCGCAACAGAGACGAGGGGATCGATTTGAGCCAGGCAGAGATCGGCGTTATCGGCGGAAGCGGCCTCTACGCCATGAAATCGCTGGAGGATGTGGAGGAGGTTGCGCTCGAAACCCCCTTCGGGCGCCCATCGGCTCCCTATGTGATCGGCACCTTGTCGGGGAAGCGGGTCGCTTTTCTCCCCCGGCACGGAAGGGGCCACGTCTTTCTTCCGGGCGATATTCCCTTCCGGGCGAACATTCACGGCTTCAAGCAGCTCGGGTGCGAATGGATCATCTCGGTGAGCGCCGTCGGCAGCCTGCGCGAGGAGATCGTGCCGGGCCATCTGGTGATCCCCGATCAGTTCATCGATTTGACGAAGACCCGCGCGAGCACCTTCTTCGGCGACGGGCTCGTCGCGCATGTCTCGATGGCCGATCCGGTGTGCGCCCGGCTCAGCGGGATTCTCTTCGAAGCCGCCCGGGAAGCGGGCGCGACGGTGCACGCGGGCGGTACCTACGTCTGCATGGAGGGGCCGCAGTTCAGCACCCGGGCCGAGAGCTTCCGCTACCGCGACTGGAAGGCCTCGGTCATCGGCATGACGAACATGCCCGAGGCGAAGCTTGCCCGCGAGGCGGAGTTCAGCTACGCGACGCTGGCCCTCGCCACCGACTACGACTGCTGGCACGAGGAGGAGGAGGCGGCGAACGTTGAGGCGATCATCGCGCTTCTCCACCGGAACGTCGAGCTGGCCCAGCGGGTGATCACCGGCGCAGTTTCCAGGATCGAGGGAAAGAGCCCCTTCGCCGGCTCGCTGGCGGGCGCCATCATCACCGACCCGAAGGCGATTCCGAAAGAAACGCGCGAGCGGTTGAAACTTCTGACGGGGAGGTACCTGTCTTGAGCGGACAAAAGAGATCCGAAGAACTCTTCCGCGCGGCGCAGAGGGTTATCCCCGGCGGGGTGGACAGCCCGGTCCGTGCCTTCGGCTCGGTCGGCGGGACGCCCTATTTCGTTGACCGTGCGGCGGGGAGCCGCATCTGGGACGCGGACGGAAACGAGTATGTGGACTATGTCCTCTCCTGGGGGCCGCTCATCCTCGGCCACGCCTTTCCCCGCGTGGTGGAGGCGCTGAAGGAGGCCATCAGCCGGGGGACGAGCTACGGCGCGCCGACCGCGCTCGAGACCGAGCTGGCCGAGCTGGTGCGGAAGGCTTATCCCTCGATGGAGCTCCTCCGGTTCGTCAACTCGGGGACCGAGGCCACGATGTCGGCCATCCGGGTGTCACGCGGCTTCACAGGGCGCGATCGCGTCGTCAAGTTCGAGGGCTGCTACCATGGCCACGCTGACGGCCTGCTGGTCAAGGCGGGAAGCGGGGGCGCGACTCTCGGGGTGCCGGACAGCGCCGGGGTGCCGGCGGACTACGCCCGCAACACGCTGACCCTTCCCTACAACGACATTGAGGCGGTGCGCGATCTGTTTTCCCGCGAGGGGAAGAGCATCGCCGCGATCATCGTCGAGCCGGTGGCGGGAAACATGGGGCTCATCCTCCCGCGGGAGGGTTTTCTCGAGGCGCTCCGCGAGGAGACCGAAAAGTCGGGTGCACTCCTCATCTTCGATGAGGTGATGTCGGGCTTCCGCGTCGCCCTCGGGGGGGCGCAGGAGAGATTCGGTATCCGCCCGGACCTGACCACCCTCGGGAAGGTGATCGGCGGGGGTCTTCCGGTCGGCGCCTACGGCGGGCGCAAGGATGTGATGGCGTGCGTCGCCCCCCTGGGGCCGGTCTATCAGGCGGGGACCCTCTCGGGAAATCCGCTGGCCATGACAGCGGGGATCGCCACGCTGCAGGAGATGGCGGAGCGGAACCTCCCCGAGGCGCTTGAGGACCCGGTGGCCCAGCTGGGAGAGGGAATCGCCGCCGCCGCCCGCGAGGCGGGCGTTCCGCTCTGGAGCGTGCGGTGCGGCTCGATGTTCTGCTCGTTTTTTCAGGAGGGTCCGGTGTACAATTACGCGGACGCCCGGAAGTCGGACACGGAGCGCTACGCGAAGTTCTTCCGCGAGATGCTCCGGTGTGGGGTGGCGTTGGCGCCGAGCCAGTTTGAAGTCGGTTTTCTCTCCGCCGCCCACACGAAGGCCGATATCGAAATGACCCTCTCCGCCGCCCGGGGAGCCTTCGCCGCCCTGTAGGTTTTTTCCTCCGCCCCCAGGAACCGGACGAATTGCCGAAAAAGCCGAAAGAGAAGGTCCGCTCCGCGCGGCTCCTCCTGTGGGGCGCCCTGGGGTTGAGCGCCCTGCTCGCTGGAGGCGCGATCTTCGGGCGGGACGGCTACCTCGCGGTCCTCGTCAACCAGCAGCGTATCGAGACGCTCGAAGCCGAGATCGCCACCCTCCGCCAGGGCAACCGCCGTCTCCGGCAGGATGTCCACTCCCTGAAGAACGATCTCACCTCGATCGAGCGCATCGCGCGCGAGGATCTCGGGCTGGTCAAGCCGGGGGAGACGGTCTATGAGCTGCTCCCTCCCGGCAAGGACAGATAAAGCCCCCCACATCCTTTTTGCCAGTCATTCCGGTTCGCCGGATTTCCCCCGGCTCCCTTGACGAATCGCCATGAGTCGGATAGACAGAGAGCAGACGATGCGGGGTGGAGCAGTCTGGTAGCTCGTTGGGCTCATAACCCAAAGGTCGCGGGTTCGAATCCCGCCCCCGCTACCAAAAAATTCAAGGGGTTGCGGCTTCTGGCCGTGACCCCTTTTTCTTTCGGTTGCGTATAGGTTGCGGATGGATGCATGGAAGTTAAGAATTTGGTGGTTTCACGAAGGTCATAGGCCCCTTCCAAGGTGTTGGTGAAGAACATGCAAAATCTATCAGTGTTCGTAGATGTCTCAGGGCGTTTTGGAGGCGATAGGCCTGAAACGGACGAGATTCTTACAGTGTGCGGAATTGCGGTTCCTACGTCTGATGTTGAGGAAATTCGAAACCAATTTTTTGATCGAAAGAAGTGGAGCGAATCTGGAAAAAATGAAAGGGAAGACATATCGAATTTGATTGCGAGTTTGTCAGACAAGGAGATCGCGATAGTTGTTCTTCAAATAAATACGAAATCCTCTGAGTTTTCCCAGTATTTTCGAGATGCCAATAATGAGATCGAACGACTTGAAAAAGAAGGAGATGAAAGGGCAAGCGCGTTCAAAAACATCCCAAGTTTTGTGAATGAGTTTGTCAAGGCGATGATACTCGGCGGTGGAAGCTACGTAATTCCGCGCTATCTACAAACAGTATATGGTGGCGGGGAAGTGGTTAATTCCGATTCGAAATACCCCGTCATAGTTGAGTTTGTTTTTGATCAGGACATTCAAAATCAAGATGCCCAATATATCTTGAAAACATCGATTGAACGTCTCTCGAAAGGAAGACTAACAGAACTGGGATTTGCTCCGGAATTTGAGGCCAGATTGACACATGAGGACGAGGAACCACTGCTTTTTAATTCCAGATCACATAGCCGGAGTGTTCCAGAGAGGTAACACAACTTTGATGGAAAAGTATCGTGCCGCATTTGGCAAAAAGATTCATGAAGAATCTCGAAGGTTTGAACAAGTATTTTCTGGGTTCTAACAATTAGATCGCGGTCCAAGCCGCGCGATTCCGCATGACGATGGGCAGATGCCTCCCGCCCGCCTGATAGTGGACTTCCAGCTGAGCCGCAGCGCCATACATTCTTCAAGCGGCTGGGTCAGGGTACGGACTTACCGCAGCTTTGCGGCCGCCCTCAGCTTCATGACCGAATCAGCCGCCAGGTGAGGGAAGATCGCGACATCGCGGAGCAACTTCTCCACCGGTGCGTCCCGCATGACGCCTGATCCGCCAAATATCTCCACCGCATTTTGGGCAACAGAGATAGCCGCCTCGGTGGCAAACACCTTCATCAACTGTTTCGAAGAAGATTCAAACTCCTCGCCCGCGTTTTCCGCGTTTTCCACTACGTTGAACAAATAGCTCCGGGCTGCCTCCAGACGCATGTGCATATCTGCCAGCTTGAGGGCAATGGCCTGGTGCTCGATGATCGGCTTCCCGCCCTGGATGCGGTTGCGGGCGTGGTCAAGGGCGTATTCGAAAGCTGACTGTGCGATCCCCAGAACATTGGCGGCCAGCTCGACATCGTTGAAGCTGACGTACCTTTCTGAACCTGAGCCCTTCCCCTTGTTCACCTCTCCGAGAACATTCGCATGGGGAACCTGGCAATCCTGGAAGATGAGCTCGGCGTTCTGATAGAAGCGCCAACCGATCTTGTCGTGCGTCCGGCCAATGCTGAACCCAGGGGTGTCTTTCGGGACGAAAAACATCGTCGTCCCCTCGGTGATGGGGACATCCGGATTCGTCCGCGTACGGATAATATAAAGACTGGCCACACCACCATTGGCGATGAAATGCTTCATGCCGTTGAGCACCCAGCTGTCACCCTTGCGGACCGCGGAAGTCTTCCACCCCGCCTTCGGATAACCCGGAGGGGGTATGCGGTTGTCGGAGCCCGCATCGGGCTCCGAGCCTCCCATGGCGAGAAGATAGGTATCGTCATTCATGAACAGAGGGAGGAAGCGCTTGCGCTGTTCATCGTTGGCGAGCTTGGCGATCATGGGGGTCCACTTCCAGCACTGACTGAAGGTCTTGGCCACGCCCCCATCCGCGCGCGCCAACTCGAGAATCACGAGCACTTGCCCCATAAGGTCGACTCCGGGCCCGCCGAATTCCTCGGGTACGGCCAGAGTACGCAAGCCCAGGGCGGAGCCCTTTTTCACCAGCTCCCAGCTGAAGGTTTCCTTCGGGTTGGTGATCTTGTCCCTTTCCGCTGCGATGGGACGGATCTCCTTCTCAGCGAACTCCCGCGCCATCTGCTGCAAAGCCCTGTTTTCATCGCTAATGCGCATATTTATGCCCTTTCCTTCCATTCGGCACGACAAAGTTGATGATAGCTGCAAACCAGTTGGACTGTAAGTATCCGGAATTATGCGGCAACGCTCTCCTTTTAGCAAAATAAGGCCTAATTTTCTTCCTCTGCGGTGTCTCCCGCCAAGAAGTCCATAAAGACCGTAAAAAGATACCCTCTTAGGCACCCCTTCCATCCAAATCCACCGTGAATAAAGGGGTTTCTCCATTTTGGGGCACAATGATCCCTTCTCCTCCGGGCCCAACACCGCTTGCAGCCCCTCATCAGCCATAGCCGAAAACTGCCCGGTAGTAATGGGCCAAAGGGAAGGCCGAGGCCACGTGAACGTGCCACTTCCTGGAGTGATAGGAGACCCTGGCCCCGATCT
>JAQBZT010000161.1 GCA_027622355.1 bacterium
GAGCTGGCCGCCCTCCTCGAGCGGGCGTGGGACGGCAAGGGGCCATCCCCGGAGAATATACGGCGGCTGATTACCCGGCTGCGCCATTTCACCAAGACCCATGGGCTCTCGGGGCCATCCGTTGAACATCGCAACCTGTTGATTGTAGAGCCCGGAGAGACGCGCCTGGAGAGAGTCTGCTATTTCGTCCGCCGGGGTTTCCTTGTGGAGGAGATGCGCTTTCTGCGCGACTCCCCCCCGGGGGATGAGTTGGCGGACCGCATTCGCGCCGTTTATTTCGAAGAAGCCGCTGAAGAGGAGAAGCCGGACAAAGAATCCATGGAAGAGGCCAGCGTCATTGCCGCGTGGTTTCGGCGCGAGTTGATGGATGGTTTCGTGCTCGAAATCAATCCGGATGCGGAACCCGAACAATTACGGGATCTTATTCTCCAATCTTTAAAGGATCCTCTCGCCGCCGGCACCGTGATTGCGGTTTGAATTCGGCATGGCATGAAAACTTCCTGAAACGTCAAATCATAAATTCCGTTTTTCGATTCGAATTCCCCTCCCCTTTCCCTTGAATGCCATTGCAACTTCGTTTTTCATGTGCTAGCGTTTTCTCACTCTGTCTATTTGGTTTTTCGGTTTTCAATTTCCGGATTCGTTCTGGATCCAGGCCGTTGGTTTTTTTTCTCGTTATGCAGGTTGCGGCGCTGCCGCGTTCGGCAGCCGGTTCATTGAATCAAAAAAACATCTGTTCATGATATTGGGAATTACGGAATCAGCGCTTTTATCTTATTGAGGTTTTCCGTGCGAAGCGTTGCTGTCGCCGGTGTGGGAACAACGCCCTTCGGAAAACGCTCGGAGGACGCGGTCCTTCTGGGCGCTTCCGCCTGCCGCCTTGCGCTGGAAGATGCGGGGGTGCCGCCTGGGCGGATTGAGGCGTTTTTCCTGGCCAACTTTGCCGGGCATGCCTTCTCCGGCCACAATCACCTGGCCCCGAAAGTGGCCCATGCGGCGGGACTGGGGCCGATTCCCTGCACCCGCGTGGAAGATGCCTGCGCGTCGGGGGGCGTGGCCTTTCGGCTGGGGGTTCAGACCGTGGCCTCCGGGGCGGCCGACTTCGTGCTCGTGGCCGGTGTGGAAAAGATGACCGCGGCGGCGACCGGCGCTGTGACATCGATCCTCTCGGCGGCGGGGGACCTCGAGGCCGAGGTGGTTTCGGGGGCGACGTTCCCAGCCCTTTTCGCTCTCATTGCCAGACGCCACATGGCCCAGTATGGAACACCTCTCGAGGCGCTCGCCGAAGTCGCGGTCAAGAATCATGCGCACGGCGCGAATAACCCGAACGCCCACTTCCAAAAAACGATCACGCGAAAGGATGTTCTCGAGGCGAAGCCCGTCGCTGAGCCTTTGGGGCTCTATGACTGCGCACCGATCAGTGACGGCGCCGCGGCGGCCGTGCTCTGTCCGGCCGAGATGGCGGCCGATTTGCGCGCGCGGCCGGTTCGCGTGCTGGCCTCCGCCCAGGCGGCGGATGCCCCCTCACTCGTGGACAAGAAGGACATCACCCAGTTTGAGGCCACACGGAGGGCCAGCGAGGCGGCCTTCCGCCAGGCGGGGCTCACGCCGGAGGATGTGGATTTCGCCGAGGTGCACGACTGCTTCACCATTGCGGAGATCGTGGCCCTCGAAGACATCGGCTTTTTCCTCAAAGGAGATGGCGGCCGGGCCACCCTCGAGGGCCATACGGCGATGGACGGGGCGCTTCCGGTAAACCCGAGCGGCGGGCTCAAGGCCAAAGGACATCCGGTGGGGGCGACCGGCCTGGCCCAGGTGTACGAGGCGGTCCGCCAGCTTCAGGGGGATGCGGGCCGGAGACAGGTGCCCGGCGCCGAGGTGGGGCTTTGCCACAATCTGGGTGGATCGGGCGCCACCTGCACGGTTCATATTTTTTCCGCTCTCCGCTGAGGGCAGGAGGAAAAATGTGTCCCTCGAAGTGGGCCGTTGTGGCGGCTGTGGAAGGATGCAGTTCGGCGGAGCGAGTTGCGGGCATTGCGGCGGTGCGCTGCGTGTTGAGGAAATCTCCGGGCGCGGCGAGATTTACAGCTACACCCGCGTCCATGTCGCGCCCGGCGAGTTGGGGCCCCCTTATCTCCTTGTTCTTGTCGAGTTCGAGGAAGGGGGCAGGATGATGGGGCGGCTCGAAGGGGAGGGCAAAGCGCAGGTGGATGTCGGCGCTCCCGTGGTTTTTTCGAAAATGACGAAGAATGGCCCCTTGTTTGTGCTGGGCCCTGTTTCGGATCGGCCGGAAGAAAGGAATCGTTCGCGTGTCTAGTTCTGTGAAAACCGACGACAAGGGACGGATGCTTTTTGTCGGAAACGTTTCCCCTGAAAATCGCGCGCTCCTCGACGCGCTCCGGGCGGAGGGGCTCGCCTCCGAGGTAGTGGCCCGGCCGGAAAGAGCCGTGTCCCGTATCGAGGGATTTGATTTCGTCCTCATGGGCGGATTGCAGCGGGGCGATCTGCCGCATTTGCGGCGGGTCGGGGAGACCCGGAAGCCGGTCGGGGTGGTGCTGCGGCAGGAGGATAAAAGTACGCTCGGCTCCCTGAGCCTGAAGGCGGGCGCCCGGTCGATCTTCATCGAAGAAGTGTATCCGGGCGAAGTGATCCAGTTTGCGGAGAATCTGCAAGAAGAGGGTCTGCTCCGCCGCGAGGTGCGCTGGCTCCGCTCAGAGTTGCAGGAGAACTACCGGACATCGGGTGTTGTCTCCGGCGAGAGCGCGGCGACCAATCGGTTGCGGCGGGAGATGAAACGCGCGGTCAAGAAATACCGCACGATTCTTCTTCGGGGGGAATTCGGCGTCCGTTTCGATGAGATCGCCCGGTCGGTGCACCAGCAATTTCCCGGCTTGCGGTACCCGTTTCTTCACTGGGAGGCGGCGAGGCAGCGTCCCGTCCAGCTCGAGCGGGCCCTTGCCCGGCTGGAAAACGGCCGCGGTGAGGAGGGGGAGCTCCTTCAAATGGGAGGAACCCTTTTTGTGGAAAATGTGCAGATGCTCTCGGCCGACCTGCAGAAGCGGCTCGGCCAGGTGGTGGGAAGAGAGGACCTCAGCCCGAATTTCCGGCTGACCCTTGCCGAGACGCAGGATCCCGAGCGTCTCTTTCACGATGAGCTGGCGGCCCAGCTTCAGCGAGGCGGACAGACGCTTCTCGTCCGCGTTCCCCCGCTCCGGGATCGGAAGAAGGACATTCCGAAACTGGCCTCATCTCTGTTGAAAGATTTTTCGGATCGCGTTCACCAGGATCAGAGAATCCTGACGCCCGGCGCCATGGAATGGGTGGCCTCGCAGCCTTGGTGGGGAAACGAGTCTCAGCTCGAGGTCTATCTGTGGCGTGCCTATCTGCTCGCCGATGGCGGAACGGTTACCCTCGATGATCTCCAGGAAGCCTCGGGGCCGCGCCGGGCGGGCCAGATGGAGACGTTTTTCCGCGACCGCCTTGCGGCGGCGGTGGCCTGCCTGAACGAGGGGGAGGAGAGCGATCTCTACAACCACACCATCCGCACAGTCGAGCGCCCGCTTCTGGAGCTGGTGCTGCACGAATGCGGAGGCAACCAGGTGAAGGCGGCCAAGCTGCTCGGGATGAACCGGAACACTTTGCGCCGCCGCCTGCAGGAGCTGGGACTTACCCGCCGTCCCCGCCCCCGCTCCCGCTAGGTTCGATTTTCCGATGGCACCGGAAAACACATCTCTCGCCGCAGTCATCCTCGCCGCCGGCATGGGCAAGCGAATGGGCTCTCCGCTCGCCAAGGTCCTCCACCCGCTGGGGGGGGTGCCGCTGGTGCGCCATGTGGTCGATCTCGCCCGGCAGGCTGGCGCATCCCCGATCGTCCTCGTTGTGGGCCATCAGGCGGAGGCGGTGCGCGCTGTCTTTTCCTCTGATGAGACGGATCTGCGCTTTGCCCTTCAGGCCGATCAGCTGGGGACCGGCCATGCCGCCGGAATCGGGATCGGCGCACTCGATCCCGGGCAGGGGGGGGATTTGATTCTCCTGTGCGGGGATGCACCCCTGATCCGCCCCGGAACCCTGGATGACCTCATCCGGCGGCACCGGAGCGAAAAGGTGGCAGTTACCCTTCTGAGCGCCGTGCTGGAGAATCCCGCGGGTTATGGGCGCATTCTCCGCGATCGGGGGGGCGATGGCGGGATGGTGGCGGTCGTCGAGGAGAAAGATGCGAGCGCCTCCGAGCGCGAAATCCGCGAAATCAACTCGGGCACCTATGTTTTTGATCTCGGTTTTCTGCGCTCGGCGATTCCGCGGCTCGGGCGGCAGAACCGCCAGGGCGAGTTTTATCTGACCGCGGCGGTGGCCATTGCCGCAGGGGAGGGGCGGCGCCTGCTGGCGGTTCCGGCCCCTGTTCCGGAGGAGGCCCTGGGGGTGAATACCCCGGGGGATCTCGCCCGGGCGGAAGCCATCTGGAGCGCCCGGGGCCCGCGGTGAGGCTTCCCTCCCCCCTGTTTTGTCATCTTCTGCTATAATCCCTTGAAGTTATTGATTTGATTTTGCCCCCGTGCCCGGCATGCCGGGCATTTCCGAAGGATGGTTCCTTGAGAGCGCTTATTCTGGCAGCAGGCCGGGGCAGGAACCTTCATCCGTTCACGGACACCCGCCCGAAGGCCATGATCCCCGTCGCCGGCGAGGTACTCCTCGAGGCCGCGCTCCATCAGATGCGCGCTGCCGGAGTGAGCGACGTTGTGATGGTCGTCGGTCACAGCCGGGAGAAGATCGTCGATTACTTCGGGAAAGGCGCTTCCCACGGCATCACCATTCAGTATGTGCATCAGGAAAAAATCGCGGGCATCGGGGATGCCGTACACAGGGCGAAGCAGTATTTTCAGCCCGGCGAAAACTTCTTGCTGGTCTACGCGGATGTGATGGCGCTGGGGAACATCTACCGCCATGCCATCCAGACGTTCGGCTCCTTCCATCAGCCGGTGGCCGCCATCTGCCATACCCCCCAGGCGCAAAAGTTCGGCACGGTCTATCTCGACACCGATATGCGCATCACCCGGTTCGTGGAAAAACCCAGCCAGCGCGAGATGGGAAACTATGTACTGGCCGGTGTTTTCGTGATGCCCTACCGGTTGTTCGAGCTTCTCGAGAATCATTCCATGGAAGCTTCCATCACCGACATCATCGGCAACGAGGGCCTGCGGGCGTCCATCTGGGAGGAGCCCTGGCTCGATGCCCAGTATCCCTGGGATCTGCTCTCCGCCAACCGGATGATCATGGGCGGATGGAAAGACGCCCATGTGGACGGAAGCGTCCAGCTGCGCGGTGCGGTACAGTTCCGCGGGCCTGTTCGGATCCAGGGCAATGTCGTCATCGAATCGGGCGCCTCGATTTTCGGCCCCTGCTTCATCGGCCGCGGCTCTTTTCTGGGAAACGGGGTGCTGGTGCGCCCCTACACGGCCATCGGCGCGGGGGCCATGGTGGGCTTCGGCGTGGAGTTGAAGAATTGCGTGTTGTTCGACAATGTGAAAGTGGGCCGGCTTTCCTTTATCGGCGACAGCGTGATCGGCGAAGGCGTGGAGATTGGCTCCGGAACCATGACGATCAACCACAATCTGGACCGAAGCGTCATCCGGCTGAGAACGAGCAGCGGCGATGTGGACTCGGGCCTGATCAAGCTGGGCTCTTTTGTCGGCGATCGCAGCCGGGTGGGCAGCTCCAACACCCTCGGAACCGGAACCGTCATTCCGCCCGATTCCACCGTGCCGCATCACTATACCTACCCGCTGGAGGGCGACTGAGATGTGCGGAATCGCGGGCATCGTCTCCTCTTCGAACGTCGCCCAAAAGCTCTACCGTTCCATTGCCGCCCTCGAGTACCGCGGATACGACTCCTGCGGCATGGCGCTGCAGCAAAACGGTTCGCTCGAAGTGCGCAAAAATGTCGGGACCGTCGAGTTCGTGAATTCGAGCGAGCGGCTCACCGACATGCAAGGTCTTGTCGGCATCGCCCACACCCGATGGGCCACCCACGGCTCCGTCACCCGCGAAAACGCGCATCCGCACACCGATGGGGCCGGCCGGATAGCGGTCGTGCACAACGGGATCGTTTCCAACTACAAAGACCTGCGCGAGCGCCTGGAGAAAAAGGGCATCGTATTCTGCTCCGAGACAGACACCGAGGTGATCGCCCACCTGATTTCGGACTTTTACGCACGCACAAACGACATGGAGTCGGCCTTCGTGCAGGCGGTCCGCGAGTTGTCGGGGACGTTCGCGCTCGCGGTGATTTCGGTGGATGCCCCCGGATTCATCTACTGCGTCAAGCGCGAGAGCCCGCTCATCATCGGTCTCGGGGACGATGCGAACTACATCGGCTCCGACTTCAACGCCTTCATCGAGTTCACCCGGCAGGCCGTCATCATGGACGACAGCGAGTACGCGATCGTCTCGCGGCAGAGCTACGTGGTCAAGGATCTGACCACGCAAAACACGGTCTCGAAAGAGGTGACCGAGATCGAATGGGACGTGGAGATGTCCCGGCGGGGCGGATATCCCCACTACATGCTGAAGGAAATTTACGATCAGCCGGCGACCATTCAGGCGGCGATGAACATCGAGCGCGGTTCGCTACAGGCGCTCGCGCGGATGATTCAAGAGTCTTCCACGTTCGTTCTCGGCGGTGTGGGGACTACCTACTATATCGCGGCGATGGGCCAGTATTTTTTCAGCCAGCTGACGGGAAGATACCTGCCGGCGGTGAGCACGGATGAATTCCCCCAGCTCGTGAAGCTGGGCCCGAAGGACGGTTTTCTCGCCATCAGCCAGTCGGGAGAGACATTCGATACCCTCAATTCCATCCGTCATGCGAAAAAGAACGGCGCGAAGACCGCCGCGGTGGTGAACGTGATGGGCTCCAGCATGGTCCGCGCTGTCGATCATGCCATCCTGCAGGGGTCGGGGCCGGAGATCTGCGTCATCAGCACCAAGGCCGCCAGGGGCCAGGCGGCGATTCTGCTGCTG
>JAQBZT010000162.1 GCA_027622355.1 bacterium
GAGGCGGTGCAGCGGGCGCGGGCCGGCATCACCGACCCCAACCGGCCGATCGGCTCCTTCATCTTCCTCGGCCCGACCGGGGTGGGAAAAACCGAGCTGGCGCGCGCGCTCGCGGAGTTTCTCTTTGACGATGAGAGCGCCCTGGTCCGCCTCGACATGAGCGAGTACATGGAAAAGCACACGGTGGCGCGGCTGATCGGCGCGCCGCCGGGGTACATCGGCTACGAGGAGGGGGGGCAGCTGACCGAGATCGTCCGGCGCCATCCCTACGCCGTGCTTTTGCTCGATGAGATCGAAAAGGCCCATCCGGATGTGTTCAACCTCCTGCTCCAGGTGATGGACGACGGGCGGCTGACCGACGGCCATGGCCGGACGGTGGACTTCCGCAACACGGTCATCATCATGACGAGCAACGCGGGCACCGAGACCCTGAGCGAAACTAACGTCGGCTACGTCGTGGGCGGCGCGGGGAAGATGGAGGATCAGTCGAAGAAGGTGCTCGCTGCTCTCCGGAAGGTGTTCCGGCCGGAGTTCTTGAACCGCGTGGACGAGATCATCGTCTTCCGGGCGCTGGAGAAAGATCAGATCCGTCAGATCGTGGATATCCAGATCGAGCGCATCAGCGAAAGGCTCGCGGGCCAGCGCATCCACCTGCGGCTCACGGATGCGGCCAAGGAGTTTCTCGTCGAGAAGGGCTACGACCCAGCCTTCGGCGCGCGGCCCCTCAAGCGGGCCATCCAGTCGCATCTGCTCAACCCGATCAGCAAGAAGCTGCTGGCAGGGGAGATTTACGGAGGGATCGTCGAAGTAGACGCGGAGCCGGAGGGCGAAGGGCTTACTTTCTCGCTTCAGGAAGAGGCCGAACCGGTGCGCGCGTAATTTCAAATTTCTTCCCGCGGGGGAAGCCGAATTCGAAGCAATGAATTTCCGGTTTTGATATAGGAGATGGACGCAGATGGGCAAAAAAGTGATTGGAATTGATTTGGGAACCACCAACTCGGTCGTGGCGGTGATGGAGGGCGGACAGCCCACCGTCATCCCGAACCAGGAGGGCAACCGGACCACCCCGAGCGTGGTGGCCTATACGCAAGACGGCGAAAAGCTTGTCGGGCTCGTCGCCAAGCGGCAGGCGGTCACCAACCCGACCAACACGGTCTACTCGAGCAAGCGCTTCATGGGCCGCAGATACGAGGAGGTTTCCCAGGAGACCCAGCTGGTCCCCTACGAGGTGATGAAGGCGGAGAACGGCGACGCACGCTTCCGCCTCGGCGGCAACATCTACTCCCCGCCCGAGATCGGCGCGAGCGTTCTGCAGAAGCTCAAGCAGGCCGCCGAGGATTATCTTGGCGAGAAAGTCGAGGACGCCGTCGTCACCGTGCCGGCCTACTTCAACGACAGTCAGCGCCAGGCCACCAAGGACGCGGGCCGCATCGCGGGCCTGAACGTCCTGCGCATCATCAACGAGCCGACGGCGGCCGCGCTCGCCTACGGTCTCGACAAGAAAAAGGACGAGACCATCGCCGTCTACGACTTCGGCGGCGGCACGTTCGACATCTCGATTCTCGAGGTGGGGGACAACGTGGTCGAGGTGAAGGCCACCAATGGCGACACCCATCTCGGCGGCGACAATATCGATCAGCGGATCATCGAATGGCTGATCGATGCGTTCAAGAAAGACCAGGGAATCGATCTTTCCAAGGACGCGATGGCGCTTCAGCGGCTTCGTGAAGAGGGGGAGAAGGCGAAGATCGAGCTCTCGAGCTCGATGGAGACGGCCATCAACCTTCCCTTCATCACGGCGGACGCCTCGGGCCCGAAGCACCTGAATCTCAAGCTCTCCCGCTCAAAGCTCGAGCAGCTCACGCGCGATCTGATCGAAAAGACGCTCGAGCCCTGCAGACGGGCCATCGAGGACGCGAAGATTAAGCCGGGCGAGGTGGATCAGGTCGTCCTCGTGGGCGGCTCCACGCGGATGCCGCTTGTCCTGGAGGTGGTGAAAAAATTCTTTGGCATGGAGCCTCACAAGGGCGTGAATCCGGACGAGGTGGTGGCGATCGGCGCCGCGGTGCAGGGCGGCATCCTTGCCGGGGACGTGAAGGACGTCCTTCTTCTCGATGTGACGCCGCTCTCCCTCGGCATTGAAACCCTTGGCGGGGTGGCGACGAAGCTCATCGAGCGGAACACCACGATCCCGGTGAAAAAGAGCGAAATTTTCTCGACCGCGGCCGACAACCAAACCTCCGTCGAGGTGCACGTCTTTCAGGGCGAGCGCGAGATGGCCAGGGACAACCGCACGCTGGGCCGGTTCCACCTGGTCGGCATCCCGGCCGCCCCGCGCGGCCTTCCACAGGTCGAGGTGACCTTCGACATCGACGCCAACGGCATCGTCAACGTTTCGGCGAAGGACTTGGGGACTGGCAAGGAGCAGGTCATCACCATCACCAGCTCAAGCGGGCTGGGCGAGGATGAGATCAACGAGATGGTCACCGACGCCAAGGAACACGCCGAGGAGGACAAGAAGCGGCGCGAGAAGGTCGAGGTGCGCAACCAGGCCGACTCGCTGGCCTACAGCACGGAGAAGACCCTCAAGGAAAACGAGGACAAGGTTTCCGAAGAGGCGAAAAAAGAGATCGAAGAGGCCATCGCCGGTCTCCGGAGCGTTCTTGCGAACGATGATTTCGACCTGGACGAACTCAAAGCCGCGCAGGGGCGGCTCGAGACGGCTTCTCACAAGCTGGCGCAGACGATGTACGAGCAGGCCCAGCAGTCGGGGGCCGCAGGCGGGGCCGCCGCAGACGCGGGTGATGGGGAGAATGGTCAAGATACAGCTTCCGCGAACGGCGATGTCGTGGATGCGGAATTCGAGGAAGTGGACAAAGAGAAAAAATAACGGGGGCATTCACCCTCGCCCGGTACCGGATGAGTCACGATGGCAAAAAAAGATTATTACGAAATTCTCGGGGTGGATCGAAAAGCCTCGGCCGATGAAGTGAAGCGCGTCTACAAGAAGCTTGCGCGGAAGTTTCACCCCGACCTCAATCCCGGCGACAAGAAGGCCGAGGAGAAGTTCAAGGAAATCAGCGAGGCCTACGCGGTTCTCTCCGACAAGGAAAAGCGCAGACGCTTTGACACGATGGGCCATGCCGCCTTCTCCGGCGGAAGCCCGTGGGGCGATCGGAGCG
This sequence comes from bacterium, assembly GCA_027622355.1. Taxonomy (NCBI): domain Bacteria; species bacterium. The sequence continues at coordinate 3,183 of JAQBZT010000162.1, forward strand.
CGCCGCCCACGGTGGATGAGATCCTCCGGGAGTTCAACCTGGGCGATCTGTTGGGGAACATTTTCGGCGGCGGCCGCTCGCGCTCCGGCTTCTCGGGCGGCGGCCCCTCCCAGCCGATGAAGGGCGAGGACGTTCAATACTCGATTCAGGTCAGCTTCAATGACGCGCTCAAGGGACTCAGCACGACCATATCAGTTCCCAAGACGGAAATCGTGAATGGCCAGAAGCGGCGCTCGAACGAACGCATACAGGTGAAAATCCCGGCGGGGGTTTCCAACGGCTCGCGGATTCGCCTCGCGGGGAAGGGAGAGCCTTCTCCCAGCGGCGGGCCGCCCGGCGATCTGTACATCATCACGAACGTCCAGCCCCACCCGAATTTCGAGCGCAAGGGCGATAACCTGTATCTTGAGCTGCCCGTCACGCTGGGCGAGGTGGCGCTGGGCACCCGGATTGAGATTCACACCTACGAGGGAACCACGAAGATGACGATCCCCCCCAACACCCAGACGGGGCAGACTTTCCGCCTGGCGGGCAAGGGCTCACCCCGGCTCAAGGGAAACGGGAAGGGGGATTTGTTCGTGATCGTTCGGGTGACGTTTCCGAAGCACCTGGACGAGGAGAGCCAGCGGCTGCTCCGGGATTTTGAGGGGCGCAACCCCATGCATCCGCGCTCGGAGATGACCGGCGTCAGTCAATAGGGAGAAAACATGCCCCGGCGGGCGAAAGATGAGCGTTTTACCATCAGCGTTGTGGCGGAGATGTTCGACATCCATCCCCAGACGCTGCGGATGTACGAGCGGGAGGGGCTGATCGAGCCGAGCCGCAGCAGCGGGAAAACACGCCTTTACTCCCGGGGGGATATCGAGCGTCTCGAGGTGATTCTGACCCTCACGCGGGAGATGGGGGTCAATCTCGCGGGCGTGGATGTGATCATGGAGCTTCGGGAGAAGCTCATGGCGGCCATGAACCGGGTGGGGGAGCTGGAAGAACTTCTGGAGAGCGACGCCCTTCGCGAGCTTCGCGATCAGATGGAACACGCCACGGCGGACATGAAGGCGCTCATTCCGGCCCGCGGCGGTCATTTGATTCGCTTGCAACGGAGAAAAACGTGACGACCAATTCCCTCAAGACGTTTTTGCTGCTCGGGCTGCTGACGGCTCTGATACTCTTTGTCGGAAATCTTGTCGGGGGCCGGACAGGGGTGATCATCGCCCTGCTGATCGCGGTGGGGATCAACGGCTACAGCTACTGGTTCTCGGACAAGATGGTGCTTTACAGTTCGGGGGCGGAAGAGGTAATCCCCGAGCATGCGCCGGAGCTGTACAGCATGGTCGGCGACCTCGCCCGAAGGGCGAATCTGCCCATGCCCCGGGTGTACGTGATTCCCGAGGAGATGCCGAACGCCTTTGCCACGGGAAGAAACCCCGAACATGCCGCGGTGGCCTTCACGGAAGGAATCCTGCGTACCCTGAGCCGGGAGGAACTCGAGGGGGTGGCCGCCCACGAGCTCGCCCACATCCGGAACCGCGACATTCTCATCAGCACGGTGGCGGCCACCTTGGCGGGCGCCATCATGTACATTGCCCAGATGGCCCAGTTCGCGGCCTTCTTCGGTGGCGGGCGGAGAAGCGACAACGAAGAGGGCGGCGGGGGCGGCGGCGTGATCGGCCTGCTGGTGGCGGCGATTGTGGCCCCGCTGGCCGCCATGCTGCTGCAGATGGCGGTGAGCCGATCGCGGGAGTATCTCGCCGATGCGACGGCGGCGCAGATCACGGGGACGCCGCAGGGCCTGGCCAGTGCGCTCCAGCGGCTCGATGAAGCCTCGCGCCACGGCGAGCTCGCGGGTGCGACCGAGGCGACGGCCCACATGTATATCGTCAATCCGCTCTCGGGCGGAGGTCTGTCGAATCTGTTCAGTACGCACCCGCCGATGGAAGAGCGCATCCGGCGCTTGTTGGCGATGCGGTAAAGGGAAGAGGGGCGAGACTTCATGGAAGTGAACGGCAAAAGTCCGGAGCCGGAGAAGGAAGCGGAGGGCGCCCAGAAGGAGGCGGGGAGCCCCCGCGTGGTGGATCGGCGAAGGTTCCGGGCGGGTGAGGATTCGGCTCCGGCAGGCCCCGAAGTTGAGGAAAAAGAGGCTTCCTCCCGCCTTCCCACCTACGTGGAAGAGCTGCAGCGGAAGCTCGCCGTCGCCGATGAGAAGCTCCGCGAGCACATCGATCGGTTGAACCGCGAGTCGGCGGAATTCCGGAGCCGCCAGGAGCGTGAGCTCGAACGCAGGACGGCCGAGACGAGAAAGCGGATTGTGGAAGGGTTCCTGCACCTGGCGGATGATCTCTCCCGGGCGTTGGCCGCCGCGGACGGCGCGCTGAGGGACGGTCCGCCGGAGAAAGGCGCGGTGGAGAATCTCATCCAGGGGATTCGGATGATCCGAGACCAATTTTTTCAGGAGTTGGCCTCCCACGGCGTCAAGCCCTTCTCGGCGGCGGGCGAGCCGTTCAACCCGCTGCGGCACGAGGCCATCCGCGCGGTGCCGGTGGATGACCCGGCGCTGGATGGAAAGGTGGTCGAGGAAGTCGGCCATGGATATCTGATTGAGGATGAAATCCTCCGCCCGAGCCGGGTGTGCGTGGGAAAGTTCGCGCCCCCGCCGGAAGGGGAAGGTTCCGCCCCCCAAACCGCAACGGATGCGTGAGTGAATCGTTAACGAGACACGTTGAATGGAAGGGTGAATGAGCGCGCGCGACTACTACGAAGTGCTCGGCGTCGGCCGGGACACCAGCGAAAGCGAGATCAAAAAAGCCTACCGGCAGATGGCGATGAAGTACCACCCCGATCGCAACCCCGGGGACAAGGAGGCGGAAAATCTCTTCAAGGAGGCCTCCGAGGCCTACCAGGTGCTCAGCGATTCCCAGAAGAAGAGTATTTACGATCGCTATGGCCACGCCGGTCTGACGGGCGCCGCCCACCCCGGCTTTTCGAGCTTTGACGATATTTTCTCTTCTTTCGGTGACATTTTCGGCGACATCTTCGGCGGAAAGGGCCGCAGCCGGCGCGATGGCCCCCAGAAGGGCCGCGATCTGGCCTACAACCTCGAACTCACCTTCGAGGAGGCGGCCCTGGGCGTGGAGCGGGAGGTCGAGTTCGACCGCCCGTGCGAGTGTGTCTACTGCGGCGGCTCGGGCGCCAAGTCGCCCGATGCCATCCGGCCCTGCTCTGCCTGTCAGGGCACCGGGCAGATGGGCTTCCGGCAGGGGTTCTTCACCTACTCGACCACCTGTTCCCAGTGCGAGGGCACGGGCAAGGTCATCACCGCGCACTGCGGTGAGTGCAAGGGAGAGGGGTGGCGATCCGAGAAACGGAAGGTGAAGGTGAATATCCCGCCCGGCGGGGACGAGGGCGGCCGGCTCCGCCTGCGCGAGGAGGGCGAGGGCGGCAGGAAGGGCGGCCCGGCGGGCGATCTCTTCGTGGTGGTGTCGCTGTTGCCCCATGAGGAATTTCAGCGCGAGGGAAACCACGTGATCTCGCGGCTGAAGATTACGTTCTCCCAGGCGGCTTTGGGGGATGAGGTGGAGATCAATACCCTGTATGGCCGCTCGTCGCTGAAAGTGCCCAAGGGGGTGCAGGCGGGCGAGTTGCTTCGCCTCCGGGGAGAGGGATTCCCCGCCTTGGGGCGCGGCGGCGGGAAGGGCGATCACGTGGTGCAGGTCGTTGTCCGCACGCCGACGAAACTCTCCTCGAAGGAGGAGGCGCTTTTCCGGGAACTGGCGGGGCTGGAGAGGGGGGGGAGTTCGAAGGAGAAGAAGAAAAA
>JAQBZT010000163.1 GCA_027622355.1 bacterium
CTTGCGGCGATGAGCATCACGCCCGCCGCGATGAGGGCTGCGCCCCACAATTTTTGCCTTCTTCCCCCCTCCCGGAGGATGAACACGCCCATCGCCGCACCGATGATGACGCTCACCTCCCGCGCGGCCACCACATAGCTGACCATGCTCATCTTCATGGCGTAGAGCACCAGACCGTATGAGCCCATCGTGAAGGCGCCGCCCAGCGCCACACGCACGAGGAGCCTCTTTTCAGACAGCAGCCGGCATACCTGTTTGGCGCGGCCATTCGAGAGGGCCAGGGGAGCGGTGAAGAGGCATGTCAGGGCAAACATCAGGTAGATGTAGATTTCAGGGGCGATGCGGGAGACGCCTGCCTTGTCCACGACCGAGTACAGGGCGATCACCAGGCCGGTGACGAGGGCCCACCGCACCCCCTTCTCCTTCCATCTGCGGCCGGGCGCCGCCCAGTCCGCCCGCCCGAATCCGGTCAGGTGGGTCAGGTAGATCCCGATGACGATAATTGCGATTCCCGCTCCCCCTTGTGCGGAGATGCGCTCCCCCAAAGTGAGGGCCGCGATGACGGCAGCGAACAGGGGCGCGGAGCCGCGGGCGAGGGGATAGACGATCGACAACTCCCCCGTGCGATAGGCGGTTCCGAGGGTAAAAAAGTAAACGGCGTGCAGCAATCCCGTGGCGAGGACGAAGAGCCATCCTTCCGCCGAGATGGCCTCCGGCGAAAACCACATCCAGAAAAAAGGCCCGTACATGAGAAGGGACATGCAATGCGCGGTCCAGAGCATGACGAACGGGTCCGCGCTTTCTTTCGCCAGATAGTTCCATGAGGCGTGGAAGAAGGCGGCGATCAGCAAAAGGGAAAGGGGCAGTATTCCCAATCCGGGAAACCTCGATTCGAGTCAAACGCATCCGGTCCAGAGCGGAACGGGTAGCAAGTTGACACAGCACGGGGGAAATGACTAGCTTAAGACTTCCCTTTTCAAGGTGAGTCATGGACAAACGCCTCGATCCTTACCGCTTCGACGTCGGCTCGGCCCGCGTCGAGCCCGACACCCCCATCGTGGCCGGCAGTTTTTTCACGCGGAAGCTCATCTTCACGGCGGGGAAATACGGGACGGACGAGGGCGCCCGCATTTTGATCTGCAAGCGCCTCTCCTCGGACATGGAGATCCCCCAGTTCACCGATCCCGCCGCCTCGGGCTACGTCACGGCGAGCTGCGCGAATCCGCGGGTCGCCCTCGCGCTCTCCTACCTGGAGGCGGGGTATCTCGACGACTGGCGCTCGGGGATAGCGGTCCGCATCGCGAAGGGCTACCTGAATCCGGGCGATGCGGTGGAGGTGATCCTGGGCGATACGCGGGGCGGGGGCCCCGGCATCCGCTGCCAGACGTTTCCCGAGACCCGGCACACCTTCAAAATCGCGGTTGACACCTTCAATCACAACCATTTTTACGAGATTGAAGAAGACCCCGAGGTCCGCGTGATGGGCGGCGCCCCCGCCGAGCTGCAGCTGGCGCCCGCCCAGCGGCCCGTTTTGGGGCAGCCCTTCGGCGCACTCCTCCGGCTGGTGGATTCCTGGGGCAATCCCGCGGAGGAGTTCGCGGGCGAGGTGCGGATCGAAGGGGCATCGGACCAGGATCAGGTTCCCGAGCGAGTGGTTTTTTCGCCGGCCGACGGGGGCGCGAAGAAACTTTCCGGCCTTGTGCTGCACGGGGAGGGGCCTTACCGGCTCCGGCTGGCGGAGGGCGGGGGCCTTGCGGGCGACTCGCCGCCTATCGTCCCTCGAAAGCAGGGCGAGGAATACGCGCTCTACTGGGGCGACATTCACGGGCAGACGCGCTCGACGGTCGGCACCGGAACGGTGGAGGAGTACTTCCGCTTCGCGCGCGATAAGGGCGGGGTGGATTTCGCCGCCTGGCAGGGAAACGACTTCCGCGTCCGGAAAGAGGACTGGCAGGAGGTCATCGAGGGGTGCCGGGCGTTCAACGCGCCGGGGGGCTTTGTCACGATCCTGGGCTATGAATGGTCCGGCAACCGATCGGGCGGGGGAGACTACAACGTCTATTTTTCAGGAGATGCGGCGCAGATTCACCGCAGCTCCCACGCCCGGATCGACGATCTCTCCGACGCCGGCACCGATCGCTATCCCATCTCCGCGCTTTGGGAGACCTTCCGCGGCCGCGGGGATGTGCTCTCGGTGGCCCACATCGGGGGAAGGGCCTGCAACCTGGATTACTTCGACCCCGAGTTTGTCCGGCTCGTGGAAGTTCACTCCCACCACGGGACGTTCGAGTGGTTCGTGGAAGAGGCCCTCGAGCGAGGATTCAAGGTGGGGATCACCGGCGGGAGCGACGATCACACCGGGCGGCAGGGCCTCGTCTACCCCAACCGGCGGACGAACAGCGTGGTCACCTTCGATGTGAAGGGCGGGCTGATGGGGCTGTACGCAAAAGCGCTCACCCGGGAGGCGGTCTGGGAGGCCATGAAGGCCCGCCGCACCTACGGCACGAACGGCGAGCGCATTCTTCTCAAGAGCGCCTGCGCGGGCCATTGGATGGGCGAGGAGTTCGACACCAAAGCGCCGCCGGTCATCGAGGTGGAGGTGCACGGCACCGCTCCGCTGCTCGATGTCGAGATCAGGCGGGGGAGCGAGACCATCTACCGGCACGCGGTGAATGCGCCGGAGGGGGGCGGGGGCGTGCGCCGCATCCGCGTCCAGTGGAGCGGAGTGGTGAACAAGAGCGGGCGGGACAAGAAGGTGGACTGGAAGGGCGGGATCTCCCTCGACCGGGGGCGCATCGTTTCTTTTACGCCCTACGCCCTGGATCAGTATGACGATGTGGTCCAGGGCGTTTCGAACAAGGTGCTCCGCTTTGACACGAAGACCTCGGGCGATCCCGACGGGGTCTTTCTCGATATCGAGGCGCCGGCGGGCGCGAAGCTCCGCTTTTTCAGCCATGTGGTCAGCTTCGAGGCCGTTTTGGCGGAGGTTGGTTATGAACCTTTAATCTTTCCGGGCGGGGGGGTGAACATCCGGGCGCAGATCAGCGAAGTGGCCAGGGAGCTGAAGGAGCGGGACGCCGTGTTCCGGTTCACCGACGAAGAGATTCCGAGGGGCTGCAATCCCTACTGGGTCCGGGTGCTGCAGGCGGACGGGGGGCAGGCCTGGTCCAGCCCGCTCTACATCAACTATGCGTGAGTTTGAGGTTCGCGGATTCGGGCGGGTCTAGTGCGCCAGCGCGGGCTGCATTGCCTGCAGGTTGCAGGGAAAGAAGACGGTGCGGCCCATCGAATCGCGGATGACGACGGTGAAGGCGCTGTGGTTTTTCAACATGTCCAGCATGGTGTTCAGCTGCGCATCCGTTCGGGAGCGCGCCGCTATCTCCCAGATGCGGGTGTCGGAGTGGCCTTCCGTTGACTCCTCGACCAGCCAGAGAAGCTTGGGGCCGTCGAAGATGCCGCTTTCCATGATGTGCTCCTGTATCGGGGGAGTCTCGCCCCCGTGGATTCTTGAAAAATGGGCCAGCCCAAGCCGGTCTGGCCCATCCCGGAGATGCCGGGAATTCAGGGTCTCTCAGGTCAGTTTTTTCTGTTCCGTGTACCCGGTTCCCAATCTGTCTCCTTGGTATAGATATCGGTCTCCGGCGCCGTTTCTGGAGTGAAAATCGCATCGATTTCTCAAAAAGCGGGTTGCCCCTTTGAAAACAGGGGGGACGGGGCGGGTGCCTCAGATGAGACAGGCTGGCGGCTTTCCATGAAAGAGTTGATATACAAGGGCTATTGAAGTTTCCTCCCAAATTGACTAGTTTGCCCCCGAGAAGAATTGGGGCCGCAAACGCTCCGATGCGGGGGGAGCGGCGCCCGAGGGAGAGGGAGTAGCGATGGGCATTCAAGCGGTCTACCCCGGGACGTTCGATCCGCCCACGAACGGCCATATCGATATCGTCCGCCGCAGCGTCCGCATGTTCGACAGGGTGACGGTGGCGATCTCCGACAATCCGGCGAAGCAGCCCCTCTTTTCCTACGGGGAGCGCCGCCAGTTTTTCCTGGACGAGTGCGGCGGAGAAGACGGACTGGAGATCGTTTCCTTCGACCACCAGCTCCTGGTGGATTACGCCAAGAACATCGGCGCTTCGGTGATCATCCGCGGCCTCCGCGCGGTCAGCGATTTCGACTACGAGCTTCAGATGACCCTGATGAACCGCCGCCTGGACGATGAGATCGAAACGGTTTTTCTCATGCCCAGCGAACAGTACAGCTTCCTGAGTTCGAGCCTCGTGAAAGAAGTCGCCTCCCTCGGCGGCGATGTGGGTGATTTGGTGCCGGAGTCGGTCAAATCCGCGCTCCAAAGCCGTTTCAAGAAATAGTTCCGTCTTCTCTCATTTCGGGAAAATAAACATGCGTCTTGCCTCGAGAATGCAAAATCTTTCAGCCTCCCCCACCCTGGCGATGAACGCGCGCGCGGCCGCGATGCGCGCCGCGGGCATTGACGTCATCTCTTTTGCTGCCGGCGAGCCGGACTTCGACACCCCCGGGCACATCAAGGAGGCGGCGATTCAGGCCCTCCGCGACGGGCAGACGAAATACACCGACGTGCGCGGCATCTTGCCCCTCCGGGAAGCCATCTGCGATTGGGTGTCCGAGCACAAGGGCCTCCAGTACGTTCCCGATGATGTGATTGTCACCGTGGGCGGGAAGCAAGCAGTCTTCAACGCTTTTTATGCGCTTCTTCAGGAGGGCGATGAGATCATCCTGCCGGTGCCGGCCTGGGTGAGCTACGCGCCCATAGCGGTTTTGGCGGGGGCGACGGTGGTTCCGGTCCGGACGCGGGAGGAGAACGACTTCAAGATGACGCGCGAGGAGCTGGAGGCCGCCGTCTCGCCCCGGACGCGGGCCATCGTGCTCAACAGCCCCTCCAACCCGACGGGGAGCGTCTACCGCCGCGCGGAGCTCGAAATGATCGCGGAGGTGATTCTTCCCACGCAGGCGATCATCATCGCCGACGAAATTTACGGAAAACTTCTCTATGAGGGCGAGGCGCACGTCTCGATCGCCAGCCTCTCGCCCGAGGTGAAGGCGCGGACGCTGCTCCTCGACGGCTTTGCCAAGACCTATGCCATGACCGGCTGGCGCATGGGCTATGCCCTGGGGCCGCAGGAGATCATCAAGGCGATGAACAAGCTGCAGGGCCAGAGCACGAGCAACGCCACCACGTTCTGCCAGTACGGCGGGGTGGCGGCCCTGCGCGGGCCGCACGATTTCCTCGAGGGCTGGTGCGCCGAGTACGACCGGCGCCGCAAGACCTTTGTCGAGGGCCTCGGGCGCATCCCCGGCCTCTCCGTCTCCCGGCCGAAGGGCGCCTTTTATGTCTTTCCCCGTGTGAGCCGCCTCTTCGGGAAGAAGGGCCCGCAGGGAGAGCTGAAAAACTCGGTGGATGTCGGCCTCTACTTTCTCGAGAACGCGCGGTGCGCGGGCGTTCCCGGCGAGGGGTTCAAGGACGACGATTTTATCCGGTTCTCCTACGCCACCTCGATTGAGAATGTGAAGGAGGGCATCGAGCGCCTCCGCGCCGCGGTGGAGCAGCTCGGCTGATGCTTCTCTACCGTTTTGGCCGCTTCTTCCAGGTGCTTGCCATAATCGACTGTGCGCTGGCGCTGTACATGGGCCTCTACCTTCCCGAAAAGGGTTTCGAGACGCAGATTTACGTCCTGATTTTCGCGGTGGTTCTTTTCGGCGCCGGACGGCTGCTGCAGAAGTGGGGAATGGCCTCTCTCCCGAAGAAGGGCGCCGGCTCTCCCCGCGCGGCCGGCCCCGCCAGCTCGGCCCGGTAGTCCGCCTTGTCCTCGACCGATTACCGTCCCGCCCTGCTGGATTGGTGGGATCGCAGGTGCCGCGCCTACCTTCTGGAGAATTTCGGCGCGGTGGAGTCGGAAATCCGCGAACAGCTCTCCGCGCTTCTTTTTCCCCGGGCCGCCGAGCCCACCCTGCCCGAGCAGACGCTTCCCGTCGCGTTCCTCCACCTTCGTCTTCTTGCGGGCGAGGAGCTGGCCATCACCCTCAAGCGCCTCGAGGGGATGGCCGCCCTCTATGGCATGCGCGGCGCGAAACCCAAGGTGGGAACGATCTACATGTGCCTGACGGCCCTGACCTCAACGCCCGGCCGGCTCTCCTCGCTCGCCCGGGCGCAGACGGCTTTTTTCAGCCTCCTGCTCCGGCGCGTGGCCGATCATCTCGACCGGGGAGCGGGTGAGGAGGAGATCCGAAGGGAGCTGATGGAAGTCTGGGAGATCGGCGAGGGCGCCGCCGCCGCCGCGCTGGAGAGCGCCCGGAGCTTCTGGCGGCGCACCCAGGAACCCCATCAGGGTCTCCTGCCGCTTCCCTTCGACATCGAGGAATGGTTCGGGCGCAGCGGGCTGCCGTCTCCGGCCGGGCGGGCGAACCGGTTTTTTCCCCCGGCGCGGGATTATCCCCATCTCCTTGCGATGGCCGAGCGGATCGCCGCCATGGATGTTCTCCAGGAGTCTGCCGAATCCGTGGAGGAAGGACAGATACGGGTGGCGCTGATCGAGAGCATCGCCCGCGGCATGGAGGGGCTGACGCCCTGGGAGGCGGAGGCATTGCGCCCGGTCCACCCGCTGCTCCACCGGATAAGGGAGTGGGCGGAGCGCCTGCGGCTGGTGGATGGGGGAGAGACGCCGACGGCGCACCCGGGCCGGGAGCGCCTGCCGGATTGGATCGGCGGCTACCTTCAATCTCTCTGGAGCGGTGAGGGGCACGTGGTGGCCGGCCGGATTTCTGTCGGGGGGTGGACCTACATCGCCGCCGGCATCCGTGCGACTGCCCCGGGAGAGACCGCTTCCGCCTCCCTGCTGCCCCCGCTCTCGGAGGCGCCGGGGCGGATGACGCTCCGGGTCCGGTTCGGAGACGGGAGCGAAGAGGCTCTTCTCTAT
>JAQBZT010000164.1 GCA_027622355.1 bacterium
GCCGGCCCCGGGCCGGCATTTTTTTGTTTTCCGCGGACAATGGAATTCCCCCGAAGGGGGAGGTGCCTCCCCCGCATCCTGCGCGGAGAAATGTGGGAGCGGGCGCTCTCGCCGGTTTACGTGGAGAGAGCCCGGGTCAACTCCTTTCGAAGAAGCGCGATATCCACGGGCTTGGACACAAAGCCCGTGGCGCCGGCCGAGAAGCAGCTTTCCCGATCCTCCGGCATGGCTTGGGCGCTGACCGCGATGATGGGAATGTCTCGAGTCTCCGCGTCGGCCTTTAGAATTCGGGTGGCTTCAAGTCCGTTCATGACCGGCATCCGCAGATCCATAATGACAATGTCCGGCTGTTCCGACCGTGCCATTTGAATCCCCGCTTCTCCATCGAACGCAGAGAGGACATTTCTCGCGCTTCGCATGAGGAGCCGCATGTACTCGTGGAGGTGCTGATGGTCGTCCACCACGAGCACGCTTTTCTTTGCCCAGGGTTCGTTGTCCCATGCGTTTTCTGACGAATCCCTCCCCGGGAGAGGCAGGGGGATGTGCTCTTCCGCGGTGTCGAGCGGAAGGCTGAAAGTGAAAACGCTGCCTTTTCCGGGCTGGCTTTCAAGCCAGATTCTGCCTCCATGGAACTCGACGAGCTTTTTGACGATGCCCAGCCCGATACCAAGGCCGCCGGCGTGCCCGCCGGTCTCGCTCTTGATCTGACGGAAACGCTCGAAAATCACCTCTCTTTTCTCCACCGGAATGCCGACTCCATCGTCCTCGACACTGATCCATATCTCGGACTCTTTGGCTTTGGTCCGAAGGTGGATGGCGCCGCCCTCCGGCGAGTACTTGATGGCGTTGTCGATCAGGTTGGTCAGTATCTGGGTCACCCGGGCGGAGTCGCAGCGCACTTCCCCGCAGGCGGCGTCGAGTTTGGTCTCAAGCGTGAAGTGTTCAGGGAGATGATCCCGGCGGGAGTCTCCGATAGAGGAAACGAGCGCGTTGATGGTGGTTCTGTGAAGCTCAAGGATTACTTTGCCAGTTTCGATCCGGTCCAGGTGGAGCAAATCATCGATCAAGTGGACCAGTTGATTGCCGGATTCCTTGATTTTCAGGGCATATTTGATGTTTGGGTTATCGCCCAGCGTCAATTCCAGCAGGTCGCTGAAGCCGATGACGGCGTTCAGAGGAGAGCGAAGCTCGTGACTCAAGTTTGAGAGGAATTCGCTTTTCGCAAGATTGGCTTTTTCCGCCTCTTCCTTGGCGAGCCGGAGAACTTCCTCGCTCCGCTTCTGTTCGCTGACATCCCGAACGATGGAAAGGGCAACGACGCGGCCCGCCAGCTCGAAATTCCGGGCGTGCACTTCGATCGGAAAGGTGGACCCGTCTTTCCTCTTGTGCACCCCATCGAGCGTTTCGGTTGTCCCGAAAGGGCGTGCGGCTCTTTTTTCCCGGATTTTATCGAACGGGTACTTGATCTCGATGTCGGATATTCTCATCGCCAGCAGCTCTTCGCGCGTATAGCCGAGACTGTCGCAGGCCCTGCGGTTGACATCGACAAATTTTCCCTCGGAATCGCTGACAAAAAGCGCATCCGGGGCGGATTCCACCAGGCTGCGGAATTTTTCCTCGCTCTCCCGAAGCGCATCCGCGGCCTGCCGCGCGGAGGAGAGGTCTTTATGAAATCCGGTGACGGCGATGATCTTTCCTTCTATATTTTTCACGGGGGACAGGGTGATCAATACCGGGACTTCCACGTCGTCCTTGCGCCGGTAATGCATCTCAAAGGTGAGCGAAACGCCCTCCGAGCGGACTTTGTGATATTTTTCCGCACTCATGAGCAACTCGCGCTCGGGGACTATCACCGCAGGGCTTTTCCCGAGCATCTCGATGCCCTGCCAGTGGTACAGGTTTTCCGCTCCGGAGTTCCAGAAGATGATTTTCCGCTCCAGGTCCGTAATGATGATGGCGTCGGCGGAATCGCCGACCACGCTCTGAAAGAAGCTGCGGCTTGTTTTTTCCTTTTCGTGAAGCTGCGCGTTTTCGATGGCGATGGCCGCCTGGGCCGCGAAAGCCGCGAGAACATCTACATCCTCGTCGAGGAATTGGTCTCGGTTCCGCGACGTGCAATTGATGATGCCGATCGTTCGCCCGGAGGATCTCAGGGGGTACCCCATAAAAGCATGTATCCCGTGCTTCCGGGCCCACTTTCGCGTTCTGACTACGGGTTCGTCCTGGATGTTGTGGGTGATATAAGGCTTTTCCGACCTGAAAGTTTTGCCTGCGAGGGTTTCGTCAAGACGGAAAGTGCGGCCTTCTTCTTCGGGATAGGGGATCGGGCCGGCGAACGCTTGGAGCTGAAGTTCGTTTTTCGCCTCGTCGCAGAGAAAAATGCGCGAATGATCGGCATCCAAGAGAGTGACCGCCGCCTGGGCGATGCTTTCCAGCGTATCTTTCAGGGACAACGACTCGGAAATCTTTTGATGGATTTTCGCCAGCGTATTCAGGCGGAAGGAGCGCTGCTCGGCGGACTGGTAGAGCGTGGCGTTGCGGATGGCGGGGCCGAGGTGTTGTGCGACGATCGTGATGAGGTCTTCGTGCTCGCGTGTGAAGGTGCCGACTTTTCTGCTGGCGAGCCCGAAATGGGCGAAGGCTTTTCCCTCGCGTAAAATGGGCACAAACAAAGCGCTTCGAAACCCGACCTTCGCCATCTCTTGTGCAGGTTCGAGATCGATCTCTCGGATGTCCGGACAGTTTTTTAGTGTATTCGTTTCATAAACCTCGAGGAAAAAGCCTTTCGGATCGTCCAGCCGGAACCGGCTGAACAAGGCGTCCGGAGTCACAAGCGCCGGAAGGTCAACGTCGGACTCAATGTGTAGATATTGATAACGGTTGGCTTTTTCGTTGGTGCGCGCAATAACGAATCTCTCGCAGGGAATCACGGTACGGATTTCTTGCGCGATTTTTTTGAACAGCTCCCCGGGTTCGAGCGGCGAGCCGGCGGCCTCGGCGATCTTGCCGACCAGGGCAAACTGCTTTACGCGGTTTTTTTCTTCTTCCAGCCGGATAATTTTTTCGATGGCGATGGAGGCGAGGGCTCCAATCGTAGAGGCGAGCTTTTTGTCTTCGGGAGAATATTCGCGAATTGAAAGATGATAGATAAACAGCGCGCCGAAGGGGGCGTCGTTGGTGCCCAGCGAAATGGCGCACGTAGTGCGATGTCCAGCTTTTACAATATGGTCGCGGTATTTTGCCCGAGGGTCGCTGGAGAGGTCAGAGACAATCTGCAACTTTTCTCCGCTCTCCATAATATCCTTGAGCAAGGGCGCTTTCTCTAGGTTTTCCACCTCCCGCATGTAATCTTCGGGGATGTTGTGGGAGGTGATGGTTTCGTGCGTCTTCGGCCCCTCGGCATAGAACCGGGAAACGAGCGACCTGTCGGCGCGGAGGACGCGGCAGGCTTCCTCGCAGATGGTGTTCAGAATGGCGGGGAGGCTTGTCTCCCGAAGGATTTTCTGGATGGAGACCGCCAGCGCCTCATAGGAGTCCGCCGCCTGTGCGCTGAGCACGGAGGCGCCGTTGGTGTAGTTTTTTGTTTCTTTGCCGGACATGTCTCTTCGCCCCCACCTTTCCCGGCCGATGCAGAACGATCCTTCGGCGGCGCGATGAAAGTACAATCCCATAATTTTCAATGATAACGGAGGCTCCCGTCAACGCCAGCCAGTTTGGCCTCGAAACAGTTTGTTCACGAAAGTAATTGTCCCGCCAGGAGATGGGAAGGCGCGATATGGCATTTGTGCCGCTCTCGGGGGCGTTCCGAGGGGATTGATGAATTTGCAGAACGCTTGCGGCGCGCCCGGGAAAGCCTTTAAATAGCTCTTGCCCCCCATTCGATACCTTATGGCTTGTCCTCGTTTTTTCCGGTATGAGTGAAAGCGGGTGATGTCCGGGCCGAAAACCATGCGGAGGAGGCGGGCCCTTCGCCGGCAGTGGAACATATTTCAGAATCGCTGGAATTTAAATTTAAAGGAGGACGCCGCATGTATGAGATCGTAGACCTCAGCCAGGAGATATACACCGGGCAGCCCCGTTTTCCGGGGCATCCCCCGACCGAGCTGAAGTTCATCGCCAACCACGGAAGGGTGGAGAATGAGCCCATCCAGCCCAAGGGGATGACCTACGCCGCGATGATTCTGAACATGTGCGACCACGGGCCGACCCACACCGATTCGGTGAGCCACATTGACGAGCGGCCCACGGCGCCGACCATCGAGAAATCGCCGCTCAGCAACTTCTTCACCCGGGGGATCGCGCTGGATTTCACCGGCCAGGTCGAGCCGCTCGAGGAGATCACCCTGAAGCAGCTCCAGGATGAGCTGGCGAAGACGGGCCTGACCCCCCCCGAGGGCGGCACCGTTCTTTTCACGGCGGGACATTTCAGGCGAACCTATCCGAAGGACCCCTACATTACGGACTATCCCGGCCTCAGCTACGAGGCGGCGGAGCTGCTCTACCGCGAGTGCGGCGTCATCAATATCGGCCAGGATGCGCCGAGCATCGACGCGGGAAAGAACACGGGCAAGCTCGAGTTTCCCTGCCATCTGCTGTGCCGCGAGCTCCAGCGGCACAATACGGAAAACCTTTGCAACATCGAGGAGGTGGCCGGGAAGGAATTTCTCTACGCCGGCCTCCCGCTCCGCATCCGCGAGGGCTCCGGCTCTCCCGTGCGGGCGGTAGCGGTGCTGAACATCTAGTGAGGGGTGCGGCAGAGATCAGGGGAGGAAGGCGACCGCCATCGCGATGACGATGATGGTGGTGCACAGGGCCGCGAAACCGAGCGGGGTGAGGATGGTGTTTTTCTTCATCCGGGAGTTCCTTTCGCGTTTGTTTGGCGTACATCTGATTGGACGCGGCGGGGTTCCCGGCCGGGGTTTTTGTCTGTAAACCGCTATAAATCAAAGAAATGGAAGCCAACGGCCGTTCCGGCCCAGCAGGTGGCGGGGCAGGCTCCCGCGAACCCCTCGCTGCCAATTCCTTGTCATCGAGCGCTCAGCCGTTCTTGACCTCAATCTCGGCGAATTCGAGGGCTTTTTGAATGCGCTTTAGGGTGTCCTTGCCAGGAACCTGGAGGGGGGCTCGCACCGCCATCGAGGGGAGTTTTCCCGACAGATAGAGAGCGGCCTTCATCCGCGGGACCATGTTGATCATGGGCGGCTCGAAGATGACGCGGGCAAGGCGGTCGATCTTCTCGTGGAGTTCTTTTGCATGGGCGATATTGCCCTCCCTGACGGCATTGAACATTCCCACGATGAGCTCCGGGCACAGGGTGTGAAAGATCAGAAGGGTACCGTCTGCACCGGCCAGAAAGTTGTAAAAGAGGATGGTATCGTTTCCCGTCAGGATGGCGACGTCCCGATCCAGCTCCCGGACGCCGTGGAGATTTTTCTCGAAGCTGGCGGTGGCCCAGGTTGTGTCCTTCACTCCGACCACGCCCGGTATCTGGCAGACCTCGCGCACAATCTCGGTCGTGTAATTCACGCCGGAATAAGCGCCCATCACAAAGAAGATCATCGGGAGATCCACAGCTTCCAGGACCTCCTCGCAGAAGCGGCGCACCAGCGGCCCGTCAATCCCCCACGAGAACCAGCAGGGGGCCATCATCAAAGAAGCGTCCGCCCCGCGCTCCTGCGAGTCGCTGCTAACCCGGATGGCTCCCTCGGTGGTGTCCGGATACGGGGAAATGCCGGCTACGGTGAGGTGGCCGCGCGGCTTCGCGGTCCGCGCCACGATTTCAACCACTTGCATGCGCTCCTCATAGGTGAGGCTATCCCCCTCGCCCGCATGGGCGTTCACGACAAAACCGCTCATGAGGCCCGTCTCAGCCAATTCGGCGACCTGGGTTTCGAGGCCCTCCCGATCGATCTCTCCACTCTTTGTGAACGGAACCACGCAAGCGGCCAGGTGGCGGTAGCGCTCTGCATTCGTCATCGTGGGGCTCCTTCTCTTCGGTTGTTCATTCCCTCATCCCGTGGTCCGTATCTCAAAGCCCTTGGTCGGCGTATTTTCACCGATCCGGCGCGGCTTGGCTATTCGTGCTTGGCGATAAATTCGCGAATATCGCTGTTGAATTTATCCGCATAGACCATATAGAAGAAATGCCCGCCGTCCTCGTACAATTTCAGCTCGGCGCCCGGAATGGCTTCGGCAAGCTGCTCCGAGTAGTAGGGGGGGCAGACGGCGTCGTTCTTCGCCCCGATCACAATGACCGGAACCCGGATCTGGCCCAGCCGGTCCAGCTGATCGTGCGCGATAATGCTGTCAATCCGCTCCGCGGCGACCTCGGGGGAGGAGGCGTCGGCAATGAGCTGCTTTTCTTTTTCGAGTATCTCATCGTAGTGATCCGTGAAATATTTCGGGTCGTTCAGTGTGGTTGAAGTCAGACGGGTAAGGGCTTCGGTGCCCAGACTGAGAAGGAAAAGCTTGCGCATCTCGAACTGGCGGATGAAAAAATGGTCGGATTTCGGCCAAGAGCAGCAGATGGCCGCGCTCCGGACCCGCTCCGGGTGATCGATGCAGAGAACCTGGATGGTCGCTCCGCCGGTGGAGGTGCCGACCAGGTGGGCTTCCTTGATCCCGGCGTCGTCCATGATCGCGACCACATCGGCCGCCATGTTTTCGACGCTGTAGACGCCGAGCGGCTGGGCGCTCTTTCCCGTCCCCCGGTGATCGTGGAGCACGACGGGTCTCTCTTTGGAAAACGGCACGGCCTGCTTCATGCAGGCGGAGCGCATGCCGTTCAGGCCGGCGATAAAAAAAATCGGAAGACCCGGCCCCTCCGCGTTCATGATTTCATAGAAAATATCGACGCCGCCGGAATTCACTACAGCCATGTTTCCTCCTTCATCTTAGGTGTTCATGATC
>JAQBZT010000165.1 GCA_027622355.1 bacterium
GCCAGCGAAACGGCATAGTCAATCACATAGGGGGCCGCCGGAACGCGCCGGACCAAATCCTGAAACGAGAGAATCTGCTCGCTATTGAGCACCTTTTCCAGAACCGGAACGTAGTCTGAGGTGGTCTGGGAGACAATCTCCTTCTCTTCCTCGAAATTGGGGTAGTCCACGTCGATCTCGAACATGAAGCGATCGAGCTGGGCCTCTGGCAGGGGGTAGGTCCCCTCGGCCTCGACCGGGTTCTGGGTGGCGAGGACGAAAAACGGCCGCTGGAGCTCATGGGTCGTTCCGCCGGCCGTGACGCGGTACTCCTGCATCGCCTGCAGCAGCGCCGCCTGCGTCTTGGGCGGGGTGCGGTTGATCTCATCCGCCAGCAGGATCTGGCTGAACAGCGGCCCCTGGATGAAGCGGAAGGCGCGCTTTCCCTCGAGCGTTTCATCGAGAACGTCCGTCCCCGTAATGTCCGATGGCATGAGGTCGGGAGTAAATTGTATCCGGCTGAACTGCAGTTGGAGCACTTCCGACAAGGTGCGGATCAGAAGGGTCTTGGCCAGCCCCGGCACGCCGACCAGCAGGCAGTGTCCCCGCGAGAGCAACGCCACCATGATCAGTTCGAGAACATCTTTCTGACCGATGATGACCTTGTGGATTTCCTCGAGCGCGCGCGCGCGCTTGAGACCAACATCGCGCGCGCGCGCGATGTCCGCCTCGTCCAGAATTTCTGCCTTCGAATCGTTCAGGTTTTCAGTCATCGTGCCTCTCTCGTGTCAGGGGGGAAATCAGTTCCGCAAGCTTTGAAATACTTTCCTCTCCTGCTCCGCCTCTTTTTTCCTGCCTTCCCGGGCATAAATGAAAGCCAGGCGCTCGTGGGGGAGCGGATGGAACGGATTGATCTGAATGGCTTCCTTCCAGGCATCCCGGGCGGCCGGAAAATCCTTCCGCATCTCGTGGGCGATCCCCAGATGAATGTATGTCGCCCCGCCATCGGGATCGATCCGCCGGGCGCGCAAAATGTACGGAAGCGCCTCATCGGGCGCCTCGAGGCGGAGTGCGACGCGCGCCAGCCGGTTCAGGAGAACCGGCGAGTTCGGCTCATCCTCCAGCGCGCGGCCATACTCTGTCCAGGCCGCCCGCAGGCGCCCTCCGAAGAGGAGGCGATCGCCCAGGCGCATCCGCCGCCGCGCGGTGGCACTCTGGAGCGCCGCCATCTCGCTGGCGCTCTCATCCACCGGGCCGGTGGGCTTGAGCAGAAACTGGTGGACCTGGACGCCGGCCGGGACTTTTAGCGGCATATTTTCGAGATCCTTCCGCCAGATTTTCTCGAATCCCGCCAACCCAACCCGGAAAAGTGCATGCAGGCCGCTCTCGGCGCTCTGGGCCGCGCCGCTGGATTCAAGTTCGACCAGGCTGCCTCTGCCAGCCTGACCAGGAGGAGACGCGGCCTTGGGCTTCTCGTCCCGAATCGCGCGCAGGAGGCGGGCCAGGCCCCGGGGCCCGATGCGCCGCTCGATGAAATCGGCTGCTGTCGCCGCCTCGGCGTAGGCGAGCTGCACCTGGGCGGAGGATTCGAGGTAGATCAGGCTGGGTTCCATCTTCTTGAAGGGGATGTACGTCCCTCGCTCCCGGGCCCCGGCGAGGAGCATGCGCTCTGAGGGCGTCAGGTAATGATCATCGCTCTTGCGCCATTTCTTCTCGAGATAATGCGCGATTCCCTCGTGCAGCCAGATCGGCGCCCGGTTGTGGGTGGCCCGCACGATGAGGTAGTGGACATACTCGTGCACCGCCGTGTCGAGCCAGCGGTAGCCCCGGATGAGGGCGCCCGGCGAAATCATCATCAGCTTGTTGAATTTGGAGATGCCGACCGCACCTTTGACCTCAATGTCTCGCCGGGAGAGGGTCGAGGCCTTGTGGAAGCGGACGGGGTCGGAAAAAATTTCGATCCGGACAACATCGTCGCCAGAGACGCCCAGCTTTTTCGGGAAAATCTCATGGGCCGCCTCGAGCGCCTCGGCCAGATAGGGGACGAGAATGGCGTCCACCCCCGGATCGTGGTGAATCTCGAAATGGGCCGTCCGGTGCACATTGAATCCGGCCACCGCCGATTGCGTCTGACGCACATGAAGGCGAAGCTCGAGCCATTCCCGGTCGCCGGGCCTTTTCCGCAGCGCGAGGTTCAGCAGCTCGATCGATTTTTGATAGCGCCCCTCCAGATACGCCGCTGTTCCCTCGAGCGCATCCCACTCCGGCGCCCCCGGATTCTCCACCCGAAGGTCCTCGAGCACGCGGCGCGCCGCAGCCACATCCCACGCGCGAAGATGGGCGATCACCCGGTCGTAGCCCGCGGGCCGGGCGACCTTGTCCTTGGGCTGAAGAAAAGATTTCGAATCCTGGTGCGCAGGAGTCCCCGGGACGCCGGCCAGCAAAAAACCGGCGGCCATCAGAAAAACCGCGACCCGTTTCATCATCCCCGATCTCATAGTGTTACCTGGTCAGGCGCTCGAAGTAATCTTCCACCTCGCCCTGAAGCGACTTGGGCATTCCCCCCTTCAGGGCCTCCATGACCTCTTCCCGGAACTCGCGGGGAACCTTGTACTGATCCTTCCCGGGAATAAGCACCTCGCTGAACTGCGTCCCCATGCGGCCCGACTCCTCCCGGCCAGAGCGATTGGCATCTTCCATGCCGGGCGCCTGGGGCCCTCTTGACCACCAGGCGCGGCCGGGCGAGCGATACGCTCCGCCCTGCCGCGGGGTGCCGAGCCCGACGCGCCTGCGCTGGGCCATTTGCTGCATTGCCTGCTGCATGGACTGGCGCCCCCGGGTCAGATGGCGAATCGCCTCCTCCTCGGGAGGAACCGCGCTGATCGGGCGTCCCCGGGACAGCCATTTCTCGGCCCGGTCCATCGCCTTTCGCGCCAACCCAAACCGGCGCAGGATGTCCGGGTTGATGAAGGGAAAGACCATCATCAGGCGCCGGATGCGCTCCTCGAGTCCAGCCAATTGTTTTTCAACGGTGGCCTGCCGCCCCTTCAAATTCTTCAACGACTCCTTCTCGGCAGGATTTGCATTCCGCTGCACCCTGCGGAGAACGTCCACGATGCGCTTCTCCGCCCGTCGAATCGGGGCCAGATGATGGGGGCGCAACTTCCGCCCGCAGACATCGGAACCCAGGACGGTCAGCAGCTGCGGCAGTTCCTGATAGAACGCTGCCCATTTTTCCCCTTTCAACATCTCGCGGGCACGCGCCACCATCTCCTCACGAAGGACCAGTTCGCCCTTCTCTTCTTTTTTCTCTTTCGGCCCCGCGGATTTCTCTTTCGGCTCCGCAGACGCACCGGCCGTCTTCTGTTTCGGCGGACACGTGATCAACGCCTGCTTTTCGTGCTGCTTGCCAACCGATCCCAGGGCATTGTCCAGGGCGCGCCTCAGCCCCGCCAGAGGTGCCTTTTCGCTTTCCTTCATGCGCGCGATGAGCTTGTCCTGGAGCGCAACGGTCCCGTTCCGGATGAGCTGCTGCTCCGCAACGATGAGCGAGAGTTCACTCCTGCGGCGCTGCATGGGCATGCCGCCCCCCTGGGCCATCCGCTGCTGGCGGCGGATGCCGCGGAGCGCCGCCCGCATCTGGCGCATCTGGCTCACCAGTTGCCGGAGGGTTTCCATTGCCGCCCGGTAGTTGCCGGCCCGAAGCTGCTGCTGGATCTGGTTGAAGGCCTGCATCATGTTCTGCATCGGCGCGTTGCGCATGCCGCGCTGGTTCATGAATTCCGCCGGCATCCGCTGGGCCAGCTTGGAGATCTGCTCCATGAGCTTTTGCATCTCCCTTTGCAGGCGCGCGATGGCCTCTTGGATGCGGCGCATCTCCGCCGGGTTCGCCCCCTGGCGCCGCATATTTTCGAGTTCGCGCAAGAGCGACCGCTGGTTTTGCAGGAGGGCGTCGGTCGCGCGGACCGCCTGATCCATCCGCGCCTGGCGCAGGATGTCCTCTCCCATCGAAGCGAGCCGCTCGAGCGCCTGTGTCGCATCCTCCCGGGCGGGGTCCTTTTTCTTGGGCGATGCGCCCGCGCGCTGGTTGGCGGCGTCCTGCGGGCGCAGGTGGCGCCGCAGGGTGTCCTGCAGCAGATCGCGGAGAAGATCCAGATCCATGCTCGCCAGCGCCTCGCGGGGATTTCCGGGCCGCAAAAGGGCGCGCGCCTCGCGGACTTTCTCCAGAATCCGGCTCGCTTTCTGGCTCAGCGGAACCGGCTTTTCCTTCCGGCCGGCGCTCTGGTTCGCTCCGCGTTTCCCCTTTTTCGCCTTCGGCAGCGGAAACGGCGAGGCGCGCTCGAGATGATCGGCCAAAAGATCCAGAAGTTCATCGGAAATCTTACGAAGCCGCCCGTCAAGAGCCGTGAGTACCTGCTCGCGGTTCCGCACCCGGATGCGGTAGACCGGGCTGGCCGTTCGCTTCGGCCCCGAAACCGTATCCGTATCCTCGGCCACCACCCGGTAGGAGAGCACGCGCCCGGGCGCAAGGCCCAGGGATCGGAGCTCGAAAACGTATTCGCCGGCCACCGCTTTCTGGATCGTCTCCCGACCCAGCAAGGATATATCGCGGCGCGGTTGTCCGGCCTGCCAGTACTCGATCGTCAAGCGCCGCAGGCCGAAATCATCCGTGGCGCTGTAGCGGACAGAGATCGAATCGCCGGCGTCGGCGGAGACGTCCTGCCCCGGATGCAGCACCTTCACCTCGGGCGGTGTGTCGGCAATGATGTCGATCCGGAAGCGCTCGGGGACGAGGTTCGAGAAACCAAACCTGTCCTTGAGTTGCACCTCGTAGGAGCCGGGGCTTCCGACGATGAGTACGCCTTCCCAAAAGTCTTCCTTCCCCTTTTTGAGGGGCAGGCGCCAGCCGTCGGCGATGGCCAGCACCATGTCGCGCACCGGCTTGCTCGGCCGGGCGCGCACCAAGACCGTGGTTCCCAAGTGGGTCTGGATATGGCCCCGCGATTCGCCCGAGCGGGGAGGAAGACCCGTATACTCGGGCGGGAAATACACCAGACGGATCTCGGCCAGCTGCGGAGGGGTAACCACTTTCACCTCAATCCACCGGGATTGGAACCGGCCCGATCTGGCCTGAATCCGCACATCGCGCTTCGCCCCCCGCCATTTGAGGTCAAACTGTCCCTTCCCCCTCGCCGTCATGGGCAGGTTCAGTTTTTTCTCCGACCCATCGTCGATGATGAGATTCGCCTCGTCCGGCCTTCTTCCCTCGGCCCGCAACTCAAAGAGAATGGGCATGCCGCGAAGCACACGCTCCGCCGAGGCCGAAAGATAAAGGTGGGATATCCGCGAGGGCATCAGATCAAAGGCGTTCGCGAGCATGTACCCCATCTTTGGGTAGACGCCCGGGGCGAGAAAGAGTGTTCCGATCACGGCGAGGACAAGCACGGCCGTCACGCGTCCGAGTCTTTTCGATACGGCGCCGGAGGCGAACGCGCCGGTCTCCATCTTCTCCACGCGCGCCGCCGTTTCCAGCACCAGCGCGTCCACCAGCGCCGGGGAAGTCGGATCGTCCGGCCCCAGGGCGTTCTTGCGCGGGAAAAGTTGAAGCGAGCTGATCAGGCGGTTCTCCAGATCGGGCCGCACAGCCTCGACCTCGAGCGCGATGCGCCCCCGGCCGGGCGTCCGCTTCCAGAGCCACACCGCCCAGAGGAGGCCCAAAACGATTAGGGAGATGAGGACTGCAAGATAGATGACGGCCGAATAGCCGAAGCGCGGCTGCAGCACGACCGCGGCAGGCCCCAGGAGGACGGCCACCAAGGCGGAGAGCGCAGCCGCAAGCACCGCCGACCGCCGGCGCTCGCTCTTCCGCGCCTCGGCGATGGCATCCAGAAATGCCAGAATTTTCAAAAACGCCGCGTGTGCCATTTCGTCGCCATCCTCAATCAGGCAAGGCCCCACAGCCGCCGGAGGGTCCACTCTATGGCCGGAAACAGAATAAGCCAAATTCCCACCCAGGGAATGCTCCACAGCCGCACATCCCGAATCTCGACGATTTGGGGCGGCACTTTCCCCTTCATGCTCTTTACGATCTCCTCCATCAGGGGGCGGGCATCCTGGGTGCTTGATGCCCCGTACGAGAAAAAGACGCCGCCGGTTTTCTTCGACAGCTCAGCCAGCCTCTCCCAGCGCGGGGCGACATCCGCCATTTCCGCCTCCCGCAACCCACCGACATTCACCGCGCGAATGGCGTGGCCGATCATCTGTACGCCCAGACGCGCCTGGGCCTCCACGCGGTAGGTTCCGCCCCCGCCGGGCGAAAAGCGGACCTCGAACTCACCCGTTTCCGGCTGAAAAACCGCGGGAACACGCTGAACGTTTCCGTAGGGGTCCCGCAGAAGAACCGAAACCTGCGCATTGGCCGCAGCCCGGTAGGCGTCATCGCGCACATCCACCCGGATCACGCGCATTCCCCTCTCGGCGGTCTCTGCATCCGGAAGAATCCGCACCTGGGAGCTCGACGGATCGCCCGAGAGCCAGCGCATGATCTGCAACATAAGCTGAAGATAAAGATGATTTGATTTCTCGGCCCCCACCATCCCGAAATTCCAGCGCCAGAAATCATCCGTCAACACCGAGAGGACGCGCCCCTCGCCGAAGCGCCGCACGGCAAGCAGGGGCGCCCCCTCGTCCTGGGATGCCACCAGCACCTGTCCCTCGCCCGCGGCCCCCGTCACGTTGAGGCGGCGGAGGGGAGGAAAGTTGCGCCACAGCGCCTGGTTCGCGGCCGGATCGTCCACCAGACGCGTGATGGGGTGGCGCAATCCGGTCTCGGTCAGCTGACCCCTCACCTGCTTGCCGAACACGTAGTCGTTCCGGCTCGCGAGCTGAAAGGGGGGAAGCGCCTGGATGGGGCTGTT
>JAQBZT010000166.1 GCA_027622355.1 bacterium
CTGCGGCGCCGGAAAGCGTTCGATGGAGAGAAGGGGCAGGTGACCTGCATCCCCGTTCCGGGCGGAGCGCGGGCGATCAAGGCCCAGCTTGTGGTGCTGGCGGGGATGGGGAAGGCGGAGGAGCTGGACGCCGAGGCGCTCCGGCAGGCCGCGGGCCTGGGAAGCCGCCGCGCAAGAGAAGAGGGGGCATCGAGTCTCTCCCTTTCGCCGGGCAAGGAGGCGATCGGCCGCCTCGGCGGAGAGCGGGCTGCCAAGGCCGCCGCGGAGGCCGCCGCGCTCGCGCTCTACCGGATGGACAAGTACAAGACCGAAAAGGGGAACGGCAAGGGGGTGCAGCGCGCCGTGATCTGCGGCGGCCGGGCCCCTCTGGCGGCCCTTCGCCGCGGCATGCGCACGGGCCAGTTTCTGGCGGAGGGCACGGCGCTGGCCCGCGATCTCATCAACACCCCCAGCAACGAGAAGCGCCCGCCCGATCTGGCGGCCCGGATCCGGCGGATGGCCCGCAAGGAGGGGCTGCGGTGCACCGTTCTGGACGAGGGCCGGATCCGCCAGTTCAAGATGGGCGCTCTCCTCGCCGTGGCGCGCGGCAGCTCGGCCCCCTGCCGGGTGGTGGTGCTGGAGTACCGCCCCCGCGGGGCGAAGGGCGCTCCGATCGCGTTCGTGGGCAAGGGGGTAACCTTTGACACGGGCGGCGTTTCCATCAA
Source organism: bacterium (assembly GCA_027622355.1). Lineage (NCBI taxonomy): Bacteria > bacterium. The sequence continues at coordinate 705 of JAQBZT010000166.1, forward strand.
GCCGAGCAGCGGCATGGAGCTCATGACGACGGACATGAGCGGGGCGGCGGCCGTCGTCGGCGCCATGATTTCGGTCGCCCGGCTCAAGCCGCGCACGCCCGTGGTGGGGGTGGTGGGCCTGGCCGAGAACATGGTTTCCGGCGATGCGACCCGGCCCGGGGACATCGTGCGCGCCATGAGCGGGACCACAATCGAGATCCACAACACCGACGCCGAGGGCCGGCTTCTTCTCGCGGACGTGCTCCACTACTGCCGGACGAAGTACAAGCCCCAGTGCATGATCGATCTGGCGACGCTGACGGGAGCGTGCGTGGTGGCGCTGGGGGACAAGGTGACCGGGATGTACGGCACCCACGACGAGCTGCTGCGCCGGGTGCGCGAGAAGGGCGAGGCGACCGGCGATGTGGTGTGGCACCTGCCCCTCTTTCCGCATTTCGGCGAGATGATGAAGGGCAAGATTGCGGACTTGTGCAACATCTCCGGCGTGCGCTGGGGCGGGGCGAACACGGCCGCCGCCTTCCTGCAGCACTTCGCCGGGGAGACGCCCTGGATCCACCTCGACATCGCGGGGCCCTCGCACACGGCCCAGGATGAGCCCTACCGCCCGGCCGGCGGGACGGGGGTCGGCGTCCGCCTGCTGGCCGAGCTGGCGCTGGACTGGAAAAAACTCCCCAAGCAGAAGGGAAAGGCGTTCGGCTGCTGAGGCGGGGCGGGCGTCAGTTTTTTCCCGGGGGGCTTTTCACGAAATCGTCCACCGCGTTTCCGAGCTCGGTCAGGGAGAAGGGCTTCGATACCAGGCGATCGATGTCATCGGTATTCTCTTCGAGCTCTTTTTCGCTCTCCGCCCATCCCGTGATCAGGATGACGGGCGTTCCGCGCTTCGCGGTCTTGGCCATCCGGGCCACTTCCATCCCGGAGGTTCCCTCCATCCCCAGATCGGTGATCACCAGATCGAACGGATACTCCTCAAGACAGCCGAGGGCTTCGGTGCCCGAGCCCACGGCGATCACGGCGTAGCCCCGCATCTCCAGCATCTCCGTGAGCAGCTCGCGGATGTCCTTTTCATCGTCCACGAGGAGGATGAGGGGGTGGCCGCTCTTTCTTTCCGCGGCTTCGTAGTCGGTGCCCTGGGTGGGCGTTATCGGGGTCACGGGCGGTACCTGCACAAAATCGAGTAGTTTCAAATCGATACATATTAATTTAAGGCATATCTTAGGATAAGGAAAGTGCCCGGCGGCGGTTTCGTGCGGGTGTTGGGAAGGTTGGGAGAACTTTGTATTCCGGCGAAAAACAAAGGACCCCGCCCTACCCCCGGGCGGCGATGGCCCCGGCCCGCGCGATGATGCGCTCGCCGTGCTTGGCCATGGCGTAGTCGATCATCTTTCCCTGGAAGGGCACGGCGCCCAGGCCGGCCCGCTCGCCCTCCTGGAAGGCTTCCACCATTTCCGTGTAGTAGGCGACCTCCTCGGGGGTCGGCGAGTAGACCTCGTTGAAGATGGCCACCTGGTTGGGGTGGATGGCCGCCTTGCCGGTGTAGCCGAGGCGCTTGGCCTGGAGGGCGTCCTCGCGGCAGCCCTCGGGGTTTTTCAGCTGCGTGTAGACCCCGTCGGTGGGGTGGGGCATCTTCGCCGCCCGGGCGTCCACGAGCACCTTGCTCCGCGCATAGAGCAGGCTGGTGCCGTCCGCGGTCCACTGGGCCCCGAGGTCGCGGCACAGGTCGGCATCCTCGGCGCTGCCGAAGTTCACTCCCGCCATCCGCGCCGCCGCCGTGCAGAGGTCGTGGCAATGGTAGACACCGGCCGCGCTCTCGATCTGCGCGATGATGCCGATCGACCCTTCCTCGAATCCCCGCTCCCGCTCGAGCCGTGTGAGGATGGCGTCGGCCTTGCGGATGTCGGCCGCGCCCTCGGGCTTGGGGAGGAAGATGCCGTCGAGCCCCTCGACCGCCACCGCCTCCAGATCGGCCTCCAGCAGATCGGTCTCCGGCCCGTTGACCCGCACCAGGATCAGGGGCGGGGCGCCGGGGGTGTTCCGCGTGGCGGTGATGGCGTCCTTGACCATGCCGCGGGCGGTTTCCTTGACATCGATGGCGACCGAATCCTCCAGGTCGAAGAGCGCCGCGTCGGCCCCCGAGGTGGGCGCCTTGGAGAGCATCTTCTCGCTGCTTCCCGGATGGAAAATAAATGAACGAAGGGCTTTGGATGCATCGAGTCGGGACATCAGTACCTCACTTGGGAAAGATCCATGCGCTCCAGGGCATCGCGGATGGCGGAGAGAAAGCGCCCCGCCGCGAAGCCGTCGTTCGCCCTGTGATCAAAAGTTAAAGATAGCGTCATCAGCGGCCGGACCGCCAGCCGGTTTCCCGGGAGCGCGGCGGGCCGGGGGGCGATCGCGCCGGTCCCGAGGATGCAGACCTGCGGCGGGTTGATGATCGGGGCCCCGCCCAGGGCGCCCGAGGCGCCGAAGTTGGTGAGGGTGATCGTCCCCTCCTTCACCTCCTCGGGAGAGAGGGCGCCCTCGCGGGTGCGCCGGCTCAGATCCTCGAGGCGCAGGGCCATCTCGGCGAAATCGAGCCCGTCCGCCGCCCGGAGGACCGGCACCAGCAGTCCCTCGGGGGTGTCCACCGCGACCCCGAGGTTCACGTAGCGCCGCACGATGACGGCGTCGTCTTCATAGGTGGCGTTGAAGCGGGCGTGTTCCGTATCACGCAGGGCATGGGTGAGAGCGAGCGCGAAGAAGGGGGTGAAGGTCAGCCGCACCCCGTGTTTTTCCGCAAATGGCGCCTTGTTCGCCTCGCGCCAGGCACTGATGCGGCTCATGTCCACATCGAGCCAGGAAGACACCTGGGGGATCTCCCGCACCGAGCGGGTGAGGTTTTCGGCGATGCGGCGCCGGGTGCGGCTCATGGGGATGCGCTGCTCGCGCGCTTCTCCCTCCGCCGCGAGGGAGGAGAAGGAGAGCGCCAGCGCCGCGCCGCCGTCCCCCGCAGTGAAGCTTTCGAGGTCGCGGGCGGTGATGCGGCCCCCGTCGCCCGTTCCGGGGATCTCGGAGAGGGCCTGCGCCGAAATTCCGCGTTCCTCCGCGAGGCGCCGCACGCGGGGGGAGAGCCGGGTTGTGCTTTTTGATGTGTCCGCGCCTCCCGCGGGGCGGGCCGTCCGCGTTTCTTTCCGGGGAGCGGGCGGGGCCGCGGTCGATTTCCGGGCGGAGAGCGGTGCGACGGGCGCTCCCCAGTCGTCCGCGGCCGGGGGGCCGGAGCGGGGTTTTTGCGCATCCTCCGGGACCTGCGCCTCGGTTTCGAGGAGGGCGAGCGACTCCCCCACCGGGACCGTCTTGTCCGCCTCGACGAGAATCTCCTTGATCACGCCGTCGGCCGGGCATTCGATCTCGAACTCCACCTTGTCGCTCTCCGCCGCGAGGAGCACTTCGCCCTTCGCGACGCGATCGCCGGTCTGCTTCTTCCACTCGACAACGGTGCTCTCGTGCACGCTGCTTCCCATGCGGGGCATCCGGATGTGGGTGATGAACATCGGGTTCCTCAGTAAGCGGCCAGCTCGCGGAGCGCGGCCACGACATCCGCCGTGCTCGGCAGGTAGGCTTCTTCCAGGGGCGGACTCATGGGCATGGGGGTGTCGGGCGCCGCGACCCGCCGGATGGGCGCATCGAGATGCTCGAAGGCCTCCTCGGCCACGATCGTAGCGAACTCGCCGGCGAGCCCGCCCCGCTTGCGCGCCTCGTGGAGGATGAGGAGCCGGCCGGTCTTGCGGACGGTGTCGAGGATGGCCCCCTTGTCGTAGGGTGCCAGCGAGCGCAGGTCGATCACCTCGACGGAGACCCCTTCGGCTTCGAGTATCTCGGCGGCTTCGAGCGCCTGGAGGCAGGTGGTGCCGAAGGTGAGGAGCGAGATGTCCTCCCCCGCGCGGAGGAGGCGGGCCTCCCCGAAGGGAACGGTGTAGTCGTCCTCGGGGACATCGGGGCGGAGCGCCTCGGGAAGATCCGCCACCGGGTAGTTATAGAATTTCTTATACTCGATGAAGATGACGGGGTTCTCGTCGCGGATGGCGGCCTTCATCATCCCCTTGGCGTCGTAGGCGGTCGCCGGGGCAGCGATCTTGAGGCCCGGCGTGTGGAAGAACCAGGGCTCGGGGTTGCCCGAGTGAAAGGGCCCCGCGCTCACCAGGGCGCCGGCGGGGAGGCGCAGGACGATCGGGACGGGGCCCATCTGCCGGTAATGGTTTCCCGCGGCGAAGTCCACGATCATTTTGTAGGACTCGGTCACGAAGTCGGCGAACTGGAATTCCACCACCGGCCGAAGCCCGCCGATGGCCGCGCCGAGGGCCTGCCCGGTGAAGCCCGCCTCGGCCAGCGGGGCGTCAACGACGCGCATGGCGCCGAAATGCTCCTGAAAGCCCTTGGTGATGTAGAAGGCGCCGCCGCCGAGGCCGATGTCCTCCCCGATGAGGTAGACGCGCTCGTCCCGCTCCATCTCTTCCCAGAGGGCGGTGCGGATGGCTTCGCGGTAGGTGGGCTGGCTCATTCGGCGAACACACCCTCTTCGAGTTTTGCCGGATCGGGGAAGGGGTTCTGCAGAGCCTCATCCCGCGCGCGCTCGGCGTCGGCCCGGGCCTTGCCGTGGGAGGCGGCGAGCTCCTCGGGGCTCGCGATCTCGCCATCGGTCAGGTAGGCGTCGAAGCGCCGGATCGGGTCGCGCCCTTCGGTCCATTTCTTGAAAAGGTCCATGTCCACGTAGTCGGTGTATTTGTCGTAGACCGAATGGCCGGCGGCACGCATGGTGATGCTTTCGATGAGGGTGGGGCCGCCGCCCGCGCGCGCGCGATCGAGGGCCGCGGAGGTGATCTTGTGGACGAGCACGGCGTCGGTCCCGTCAATGAGGAAGCCCGGCATGCCGTAGGCCGCCGCGCGCAGGGCGAGCGTCTTGCAGCTGAACTGATCCTTGAGCGGGGTTTTGTAGGCGTACTGGTTGTTGTCCACGATGATGACGAGGGGGAGCTTCTGGACCCCGGCGATGTTCATCGCCTCGTGGACATCGCCGGTGCTCATCCCGCCGTCGCCCATGTAGGTGAGGACGGCCCGGCCGCTCCCCCGGTATTTCTCGGCGAAGGCGAGGCCGGCCGCGATGGGGGTCATCGTGCCGATGTGGCTGATGATCTGGGTGATCTTCTTCGGGCGGTAGCCCATGTGGAAATTTCCGTCGCGTCCGGCGGAGGGGCCATCGGCCCTGCCGAAGAAGTGCGCCATGATGCTGCGCGGGGGGTGTCCCTTGGCGAGATGGGCCCCGCAGTTGCGGTGCATCGGGACGAGCCATTCCTCATCGCGGAGGCAGAAGGCGCTGGCCGCGCTGGCCGCCTCGTTGCCTCTTCCGAAAAAGGCGGTGCCGGGGATGTGGCCGGCCCGGAAAGCGGAGTCGAGTACCTCCTCCACCGCCCGGGCGAGCGAGATGAGATAGTGCAGGCGCAGGCCGGCGTCCCGGTCGAGGGAGGGGGCGGGCCCGCCCTTGGGGAGCCACTCGGCCGAGAGCCCCTCGATGGCCATGTAGCGATCCTGGAGGTCCTCGAAGTAATCGAGGTTTTCCAGATCCTCGGGGGTGACGGCCTGTCTTTCTGCGATGGCCCCTTTTCCCATGGCCCGCGCTTCCTTTCGGCGGTACTCCGGTGTACAGAAGAGTGGCCCCGCAGGCGGGGAAGCCCCCCCGCCCTGTCCGCGCGAACCGCCTCGGGTTTCAACGCGCGGGGGCTTGCAGTAAAGTGCCCTGAAAATATATGCCAATTTTGATTCTCTTGCACATCAAGGAGAGAAGATGAGCCTTTTGGTTGTGGGGTCCATGGCAATTGATTCGGTCAAAACGCCCTTCGGGGAGCGGGAGGAGGCCATCGGCGGCTCGGCCACCTACTTCTCAATCTCGGCGAGTTTTTTCACGAAAGTGAGGCTGGTCGCGGTGGTGGGCGCGGATTTCCCGGAAGATGTCCTGGATTTCATGGCCGAGCGCCGGATCGATCTGGCCGGGCTGGAGCGGAACGGCGGGGAGACCTTCCGCTGGAAGGGGGAGTACAGCTTCGATCTGAACACGGCGCACACCCTCGATACCCGGCTCAACGTTTTCGAGCAATTCCGCTTATTATTTAAACGATCCCTATCT
>JAQBZT010000167.1 GCA_027622355.1 bacterium
GAGCAGAACATGGATGGAGTTTTTGCGGGGCACAGGTATCTTTTTGCAGACTTTGTGGACTTCTCGGTGGGTAGCACCGCCGAGGAAGGGAAATAAGGTCGGATTTTGCTAAACGGAGAGTTTTGCCGCATAATTCCGGGGAACACCACCCCGGCATCATCCACCCAGGAGGTGAGCCGTCCATGGACTTCACCCTGACCGAAGCACAGAAAGCCGTTCAGACTCTGGCCCGCGATTTCGCCAAGAGGGAAATAGCGCCGGTGGCCGCCGAGCTCGACCGCGAGCCCGATTGGCAGAAGAGAATGCCGTGGGGACTCATTGAGAAGGCGAGCGCCGTGGGCCTGCGCCAGCTCCCCTACCCCGAGGAATACGGCGGGGGCGGCGCCGACGTCCTCACCTGCTGCCTCGCGGGCGAGGAACTCGGCGTGGGCGACCTGGGTACCGCCGTCAACCTGGATCAAACCTGGAAGCTCCACACCATCCTCGAGAACATGGCCCCAGCCCTCAAGGAAACCTGGTTCCGCCGCTTGTGCGACGACCCCCGCTTCCTGACCGCCATCGCGATCACCGAGCCCGGCGTCGGCAGCGACCACCAGGGCTATTACGACGACCCTTCCATCGCCCTCCACACCCGGGCCGAGCGGAAAGGCGGCAAGTGGGTGATCAACGGCATGAAGCACTACATCAGCAACGGCCCCGTCGCCTCGCTCTACGTAGTGGCCGCCCGGACGGACAGGACCAAGAACCTCCGCGAAGGCCTCACTGGCTTCCTCCTCCCGCGCGATACCCCGGGCTTCACCATCGGAAAGGTCCACGAGAAGATTGGCCAGCGCCTCTCCATGAACGCCGAGCTCCTTTTCAAGGATGTCGAGGTGCCCGACGACCATGTCATTCTCGGCGAGGCGAAGATGTTCGAGATCCGGGGGCGCCTCCTCGCCTGTGGCAAGCCCGAGGCGGCGGCGAACTGCGTGGGCGTCGGCCGGGCGGCCTTCGAGAAGGCACTGGCGTACGCGAGGGAGCGCGTCCAGGGCGGCAAGCCCATCGTGGAGCATCAGGCCGTTTCCACCATGCTGGCCGACATGGCCATCGGCCTCGATCTTGCCCGCACCATGGTCTGGCGGTCCGCCTGGGCGGTGGACACCCAAGGGAGAAACTACGACTTCACGCTGGGATGGAAGGCGAAAATCTTCGCCTCGGAGGTCGCCTTCAACTGCGCCCGCTGGGGCATGGAGATATTCGGCGGGGCGGGCATCATGCAGGAGGCGCCCATGGAGAAGCTCCTCCGCGACGCGAGCACATTCCTCCACTCGGACGGTACCAACCAAATGCTGCGGCTCCGTACGGCCCGCGCCTATGCCCAGGGGGCCGTTTCATCGTTTTAAGGGAGCCCGCAATCGAGGTAAGATAGGTTAAAAGTGGCTGCGTAGGCCTTCCATTTTTTTGCAGCCCTTTTTCCGGTTGAGGACTTGTCGGATCTTCCCAGAGCATCGCCAATATCTTGGAAGAATGCATCTATCAGATGGTCCGCTCCACTCCACCGCCAAGGGCTGAACTCAACAACTTCGGGAGAGTCCGTCTGATTTTTCCTGAATCGCTCAACCACCATGTTCTTGATTGAAGATTTCCCGCTTCCCCAATCACCATAAAGACCCACAACGAGGCTATCTTTTCTTTTCCACCTTGCGATCGCATCCGCTATAGCATCAGCAAATTGCACTCGCCCGAGGAGGTCTTCATCCCGCGACGAAATGGAAATAGATGGAGTTTTTGCGGAGCACACCCCTCGCCTCCACCAAGAAATTTCGGCTTTCAAAGCTTTTCGAATATCGAAACGGCCCTGGCCTGGAAACCGCCCTGGTTTCCGGGCCTTTGGCGTTTGGAAAAGGTTTTTCGGCGACAAAAAAACACCCCGGGTGCCGGCCCGGGGTGCTCGTGCATCAGGGGGTACTGTTATTTGGTCAGCAGATCAACCGCCTGGGTTCCCTTCTGCATCGAAGCTGTGTGGTCTCCCGATTTGTGCAGATTCGTCGCCTCATCCAAAAGCGACACCGCCTTGTCCTTGTCGGGCCCGCTCGCCTTGGCCGCCAGGCGCTGGCCCGCTCCGATCAGCTTCGGACAATGAAACGCAAAGGCGCTGGTCGCCGAAAAACTGAGTGCCAAAAATCCCGCTGCCGCCACCAACATATAACGCTTGGACATTCCTCTTCCTCCTTCTCCGTGAAATTGCACTTCCGGTTTTGAGCGCACACCGCCGTCCACCCGGCGGACGCCGCCCGGCTTTAATCGCGCAAATAAAATCCGGACGCCTGTAACTTTTGCGACCCGATGCTGTTACCATAGGGAACACCCAAGGGCCTGAAAGGTTCCGCCGGGAGAATTTGTGTGGACGGAAAAAGATTAATTTTTTTTCGGCGCTGCACATGTTTTTCGTAATATGATTTTGGCTTCATCTCACCAGAACATATGAGAGGAATGGGTCCGATATGGCTTTGCAGGAACGGGAGATATTTCTGCGTGAGCTGGAGCGCCATTTCGACTCGCTCTACTCCTATTCCAGGTGGATGACCCGAAACAGCGAAGAGGCCGAGGACATCGTCCATGACGCCGTGGCCAGAGCCATCGCTCACTGGACCCAATTTTCGCCGGGAACCTCAATGAGGGCCTGGTTGTTTACAATACTGAGGAGGACCTACCTCAACCGACTCCGCCGGGCCAGTATCGAGGTGACTTCGGCGAGATTCCCCGACCAGGCGGATCAGATTCCCGATCAGCCGTCAAACTGGAATCCCGGAGGTCTTCCCTCCGGTATCGTGCGAAAGGATATCGACAAGGCGCTGGCGGCTTTATCCGAGGACCATCGCTCTATGGTCCTCCTCGCGGACGTGGAAGAGTTTACGCTTCGGGAGATTGCGGAGATCGAGGACATCCCGGTGGGCACGGTGAAAAGCCGGCTGTGGCGCGCGCGGATGGAATTGCGGGAAAAATTGACAAGCTACGAGGGGAATCGCTGATCATGGATACCGGCAAGAATCCGTCTGGCGATTTTCCGGGCGGCCAGGATTTGGAGTCGCGCTGGGAAGATGCGCTCCACGGCAGGTCTTCGTCCGAAGAGGCCTCCGCTCTTCAGGGGGAGATCGACCGCTCCGGCCGCCGGGCGGAATTTTTGGATCAGGCGCAGATCAGCGCCGCCGTCCGGGACGAGGCCACCCGCCACAAAGCTCCGGAGGAGCTGCGGTCACGGCTCCTCGAATTGCCCATGAGAGACAATCGGCCCGCCTGGATCGGCGGGAGGGTTTGGTGGGCCGCGGCCGGGGCGCTGGCGGCTTCCGTTGTTTTTCTCATCGGCCTATCGATCTCCCAAAAACCGCAAACTCCCGAAAGCGAGATTTTCTCTGCCCTCGGGCGGGAGGCCCGGGCGGAGTACCAGCGGGTGCGGCTCGATCCCCGGCCCGTGCAGACCGGGAGCAAAGTCTTGGGAAAAATCCTGGGCTGGTTCGAGCCTCGCGTGAATTTTCGCCCCAAGGTGTTTTTCGGCGGCGGGGATGAAACCACTCTCGAGGGAGGAAGGGTCGGCTATGTCGCCGGGACCAAGGTACCCGGTTTTCTCTACCGCTGGAAGGGGGAAACGCTGGTTCTCGTGATTTTCCCGGCCGGCGAAAATCCTGCCTGGTCGAAGCTTCCGCGGAAAAAATGGGTGACCCTGACCGACGAGGGGCCGACCACCGGTGTATGGCGGCGGGGCGATTTCATCTACGCCCTCGTCGGGCAGATGCCGCCCGAAACCATGCGGGAAATCGCAAAAAGCATCACCCCGCCCAGCATGAAATTCTAAAACGCAGCGTCCCTCGATGAATCTCGATAAAAGGGCGATTGAGACTGCGCGCCTCCAATTGTAGAAAGCCGCCGAGCAGGCTCCCCTCCCCGAAAGGGCCCTTCGGCTAGGCCATGTCCGCCTTCTGGAACTCGATCCGCCCGCCCGGCGGCTCGACCACCAGGTGCAGCGCCTCGGCGAGGCGGCCCGAGAGGTGCCACATCCCGCAGATGAAGGTGAGCTCCACGATCTGCCGATCGGTGAAGTGCGCGCGCATCGCCTCGAAGGCGGGCTTGTTCTGCTTCGCCGTCAGTTTCGAGACCTCATCCGCCCAGCGGATACAGGCTTTTTCCTTGTCGCTGAAGAGGGGGCTGTCCATCCAGCCGTCCCCGTCCAGAATGTCCATCTGTTCCTGCGAGATGCCGAGAGCCCGACCGAGCTCCACGTTGTGGCCCACTCAGTTGTTGCATTGGGTCAGAAGCGCGGTCTTGACGATGACCAGCTCCATATGGCGGATGTAGTCGGGGTCGGTCTTGAGCCGCTCGCGGCGGAGCTTCTGATCGAGGATCATCCACCCCTCGACCGCGGGCGGGGCGTTCCCCAGAAGCTGGAGAAAGCGCGGCACCGTCCCCCACATGTCCATGGACCATTTGTAGAGCGGCTCGAGTTCCTCCTTCAGCTCCTCGGGGATGTTGTCCGGCGAGACGAAGGGAATCCTCGGGTCCGGATGGAGCATCATTTCATCGGTCACCCCCATCTCGGGGGTCAGGCTGGTTTTTCCGTCCATGGACATTTTCGCATGCCTCCTTTCAAAAACCCACTAACCGCCGTTCCTGCCTCCGGCGAGCGCCTTTTGGACATCACTCGGGCCGATCGGCATCGAGAAAAACGGTGTGCCGATGGCGTCCTGAATGGCATTGACGATCGCCGCCGCCGTCGCCACGATGGGCGGCTCGCCCACCCCCCGGATGCCGTAGGGGGTCTCCTCCGCGGGGTTGCCCATCAGCACCGCGTTCAGCTCGGGCATATCGAGACTCGTCGGGATGAGATACTCGTGCAGGGACTCTCCCTGCAGGAAGCCCTGCCCGGTGCGGGGCTGCTCCTCCATGAGGGCGAGACCCATGCCCTGGAGCATCCCGCCCTCGATCTGGCCCGCGACCGACATCGGGTTGATGGCGAAGCCCACATCCTGCACGCAGGTGAGCCGGAGGACGCGAATCTCCCCCAGTTCGGGATGAACGGCCACCTCGGCCACCTGGGCGGTGTGAATGGGGCAAAGCGGCGGCTTTTCGCTCTCGCCCTGCCCCATGAGAAAGCCCTGGATTCCGGGGGCGGCTTTCGCCACCTCGCCGAGGGTGAGGGCGCGATCGGGCGCCGAGGCCACCAGCACCCGGCCGTTCTCGATCACCAGATCCTGGGGGTCGGCCTCCAGCCGCTCGGCCGCCACCCGGAAGATTTTCTCCTTGGCGTCCTCGACCGCCCGGAGGAGTGAAAGCCCAAGCGAGCGCGTGGCCTTGCTCCCCGAGGCCGAGGTGGACTGCGGCGCCGTGTCGGTATCGCCCGAATCGAAGCGCACCCGATCGAGGCTGATGCCGAATTCCTCGGCCGCCAACTGGCAGAGCGAGGTGCTCATCCCGGTGAGGTTCACCGTTCCGCCGACGATCTGGAGCGTGCCGTCACCGTTCAGCCGCAGCGTGCAGCAGGCCGCCTCACCAGGGCCCACCCAGTAGCCGCAGGCCACCCCGCGGCCGAGCTTCCAGCCCGTGCCCTCGAGCGCGCCGTTCGGCTCGATGGGCTGGCCCCAACGGCCCTCCTCGGCGGCGCGATCAAGAACATCCAGCAGGGCATCGTCCTTCTCCACCCCGGAGAGGCTCGTGTCCCCCTTGCGCAGGGCGTTGCGGCGGCGGAACTCGAGCGGGTCGATGCCGAGCGCGCGGGCGATGATGTCCATCTGCACCTCGGTGGCGAGATGGTATTGCGGCCCGCTGGGCGCCCGGACCGGCCCGCAGACCGGCGCGTTCGTGTAGACCGTGCAGGCGCTGATGTGTACGTTCGGAATCCGGTAGGTGCTTGAGCCCATCGACATCTTGCTCATGCACTGGAAGGGGCCGCCCTTGCCGTAGGCGCCGTGGTCCATCGTGATGTCCATGTCGCGGGCCACGATGGTGCCGTCCCGCTTCACCCCGGTGCGGATGCGGATGAAGTGGGGATGACGCGGATTGACGGACTTGTGGTCCTCCTCCCGGCTCATCTCGAGGCGCACGGGGCGCCCCCCGCTCCGGAGGGCCAGCAGGGCGGCAATGTGCTCGTTCGCCAGGAAGAGCTTGGCGCCGAAGCCGCCGCCGATCTCGGTGGGAATGACGCGGACTTTCGTCTCGGAGACTCCGAGGGCCTCGGCCACATCCGCCCGGATGATGAAGGGGTCCTGGGTCGAGGTCCAGATGGTGACCTTGCCGTCCGCCCCCGCCTCGGCCGAGCAAACGTGCGGCTCGATATAGGCGGCATGGGAGAACGGGGTGACGAAGGTGTGATCGAAGACATGGGCCGCTTCCTCAAAGCCGGCGGCGGGGTCCCCGATGGTTTTTTCGAATTTCCCGATCAGGTTGCCTTGCCCGCCCGGTCCGAGATGGAGTTCGCGCCAGTTCTCGTGAATGAGCGGCCCCTTCCCCGCCCGGCTGTCGAGGCCGTTCACCACCGGCTCGAGCACTTCGTACTTCACCCGGATGGCGCCGAGGGCGTCATGGGCCGCTTCGATGGTCTCGGCCGCCACCGCGGCGACGGGTTCTCCCTCGTAGCGGACCTTCCCGTCCGCCGCGAACCAGCTCTGATCCTTGATGTCGCCGCCGAAACGAATGTCCGGGGCATCCTCTCGCGTCAGGACGACCAGGACCCCCGGCAGTTTCGCCGCGCGCCCGGCGTCCACCGAAAGGACCCGCGCATGGGCGTGTGGACTCCGCAAGACGAGCCCGTAGAGCCCCCGGTAGGCGGGAATGTCCG
>JAQBZT010000168.1 GCA_027622355.1 bacterium
AGCCGTTACGTCCACAAGGGGCTCACCAGCTCCGATGTGCTCGACACGGCGCTGGCCCTGCAGCTGCGCGACGCGACGGACCTCCTGCTGGAGGGGGTGGACCGGCTGCTAGCGGCGACGCGGGTGCGCGCGCTCGAGCACAAAGACACGCTCATGATCGGGCGCAGCCACGGGATCCACGCGGAGCCGGTGACCTTCGGCCTCGTCATGGCGCAGTGGCACGAGGAGATGCAGCGTGCGCGCGTTCGCCTCCTACACGCCCGAGACGAGATCGCCGTCGGCAAGCTCTCGGGTGCCGTCGGCACCTTCGCCCAGACCCCTGCCGAGTATGAGGTGCGGGTCATGGCGCGGCTCGGGCTGGCGCCAGAGCCCGTGAGCACCCAGGGTGGACAGCGTGACCGTCACGCCGCTTATTTCTCGACCCTGGCCGTCGTGGCGGCCTCCCTCGAGAAATTCGCCGTGCAGGTCCGTCACTGGCAGCGCACCGAGGTCTTGGAGGCCGAGGAGCGCTTCTCCCGCGGTCAGAAGGGCTCGAGCGCGATGCCCCACAAGCGCAACCCTGTGCTCAGCGAGAACGTCTGTGGCCTCGCGCGGCTCGTGAGGGGCCACGCGCTCGCGGCGCTCGAGAGCGTGGCGCTCTGGCACGAGCGCGACATCAGCCACTCCTCGGTGGAGCGCATCATTCTTCCCGACAGCACGATTCTGGTGGACTACATGCTGGGCAAGCTGATCGACCTCATGGATGGGTGGGTCGTCTATCCCGAGCGGATGAAGGAAAACCTCGACCGGTCACACGGCCTTGTCTTCAGCGAACACGTCATGCTCGCGCTGATCCGCACGGGAATCACGCGCGAGGAGGCCTATGCCCGCGTTCAGGGGCCGGCGATGGCGACCTGGAACGAAGGCGGCGATTTTCAGGAGCGCCTGCTGCGCGACCCGCAGGTGGGCGGGGTGCTCGGGGAGGCGGCGCTGGCGCGCTGCTTCGACCTGGAGGAGCATTTCAAAAACGTAGACGCCATATTTTCAAGGGTATTCGGGGAGGGTTCCCCTTAGCCATTTTCGCTCCCCCCTATGGTAGTATCACCACTCCCCAGGGGGGAGATTCATATTTTCCAGGCACGGGAGAGCGGCGAATGGAACAAAGAGAAAAGCTCTACGAGGGCAAGGCCAAGATCCTCTATGCGACGGATGACTCGGCCCTTCTGATTCAGTACTTCAAGGACGACGCCACCGCCTTCAACGCCAAAAAGCGCGGCTCCATCGTATCCAAGGGCATCTTCAACAACCGGATATCCACGCGCCTGTTCGAGCTTCTCCAGGCGCAGGGCGTGGACAACCATTTCGTCAAAAATCTCTCCGAGCGCGAAATGCTCGTGAAGCGCCTGGAGATCATTCCCATCGAGGTGATCATCCGCAACTACATCGCCGGTAGCCTGGCGCGCCGCATGGGGGTCGAGGAAGGCGAGAAGCTCCCCCACCCCATTGTGGACCTCCATCTGAAGGACGACGCACTGGACGATCCCCTCATCAACGAGGACACGGCATCGGCCTTTGCGCTCGCCACCCGCGAGGAGCTGGCCCACATGCGCGCTGTGGCCTTCAAGGTCAATGATTTCCTCATCAAATTCTTCGGCGATCGGAACATTGACCTCGTGGACTTCAAGATCGAGTTCGGCCGCTGCCCGGCTGAGGGCGGCGCCCTGCTGCTCGCGGATGAGATCACGCCCGATGGGTGCCGCCTCTGGGAAAAAGGCACGGGCCGGAAGCTCGACAAGGACAGATTCCGCCGCGATCTCGGAGACATCGAAGCGGCTTACGCCGAAGTGGCCCGTCTCGTCACTGGCTGAAAAAACATCCGCGGCGGAGAGAAAAGAACGAATGGCGAGAGCCTCGGTATACGTCACTTACAAAAAAGGGGTGCTGGACCCCCAGGGGGAAACCATCAAGGGCGCCCTCGGCTCGCTCGGCTTCGCCAGGGTGCGCTCGGCCCGCGTCGGCAAGTACATCGAACTCGAGCTGGACGACGCCCCCCGAGAGGATATTCGCACCGAGATCGAGAAAATGTGCCGGGAGCTTCTCGCCAACCCGGTCATCGAAGATTTCCGAATTGAGTTTTCCGAAGACGAAGCATCCAACGCACCGCCCGAAGCGCGAGAATAATGCGATTCGCCATCATCGTTTTTCCCGGCTCGAACTGCGACCATGACTGCTACCACGCGGTCGAGCACATCCTCGGGGAGTCGGCCCTGTTCGTCTGGCACAAGGAGGCCGACCTCGGCGATGCCGACGCCGTCATCCTGCCGGGCGGCTTCAGCTACGGCGACTACCTCCGGGCGGGCGCCATCGCCCGCATCTCGCCGGCCATGAAATCCGTCATCGCCCACGCCCGCGAGGGGCGCCCCGTCATCGGCATCTGCAACGGCTTCCAGGTGCTGACCGAGAGCGGCCTTCTGCCCGGCGCCCTCCGGCGGAATGCCTCCCTGAAATTCATCTGCGACAACATCTGGATGCGCTGCGAAACCTCCCGGACGCCCTTCACCCGCGGCATCTCTCCGGGCGAGCGCCTCCGCATGCCGATTGCGCACGGCGAGGGAAACTACTACTGCACCCCGGAGGAGCTGGAAGAGCTCAAGGCGAACGATCAGATCGTCTTCCGCTACTGCAACCCCGAGGGCGACATGAGCAGCGAGTCGAATCCGAACGGCTCCCTCAGCCACATCGCCGGCATCTGCAACCGCGAGGGCAACGTGGTCGGCCTCATGCCCCACCCGGAGCGCGCCGCAGAGGCCGACTTGGGCGGCACGGACGGGCTCCGGCTCTTCACCTCCGCCCTGGCGGCGGGTGTCCCATGAGCACCGTTTTTGAGAACCCGGCAGCCGATCTGGCGCTCGCACTTGAGCACGGCCTAAGCGAGGAGGAGTGGGAGCGCATCGTTTCCCTCCTGGGGCGCGCGCCCAACTTCACCGAGTTGGGCATCTTCTCGGCCATGTGGAACGAGCACTGCTCCTACAAGAGCAGCCGCGTCCACCTGAAGAAGTTCCCCACAAAGGGCCCCCGCGTCCTCCAGGGCCCCGGTGAGAACGCCGGCGTCGTCTCCATCGGCGGTGACATCGCCGTCGCCTTCAAGATGGAGAGCCACAACCACCCCTCCTTCATCGAACCCCACCAGGGCGCCGCGACCGGCGTCGGCGGCATCATCCGCGACATCTTCACGATGGGGGCCCGCCCTATCGCCCTGATGGACAGCCTCCACTTCGGCGACCTCGATGACGCCCATATGCGCTACCTCCTCGGCGGGGTCGTCTCCGGCATCGCCGGCTACGGCAACTGCATCGGGGTTCCGACCGTCGGCGGCGAGACCCGCTTCCATCCCTGCTACCGGGGAAACATTCTGGTGAACGTGATGTGCCTCGGTGTCCTGCGGGCGGACAAGATCTTCCGCGGGAGCGCCTCGGGCGCCGGCAATCCGGTGATCTACGTCGGGGCGGAGACCGGAAGGGACGGCATCCACGGCGCCTCGATGGCCTCGGCCGGGTTCGACGATCAGACCGGGGAGAAGCGTCCCACGGTTCAGGTGGGCGATCCGTTCAAGGAAAAACTTTTGCTCGAAGCCTGCCTGGAGTTGATGAAGAGCGGCGCCATCATCGGGATACAGGACATGGGGGCGGCCGGCCTGATCTCATCGAGCGTCGAGATGGCCGGGCGGGCCGGAACGGGCCTCGTTCTGCGGCTCGACAGCGTACCCACCCGCGAGGCGGGCATGAACGCCTACGAGATGATGCTCTCCGAAAGCCAGGAGCGGATGCTCATCGTGGCGAAAAAAGGGCACGAGAGCGAAGTGCGCGACATCTTCGAGCGCTGGGACCTCCCCTCGGCCGTTGTCGGCGAGGTCACGAAGGACGGCAGGCTTCGCATTGAGATGGAGGGCCGGAGCATGGCCGACCTTCCCGTCGGGGTGCTCACCGATGAAGCGCCCGCCTACAACCGTCCCAAAAAACGGGCGCGCGGCCTTCCGGCCACCGACCCGCTCGAAACCCTCCCGCAGGAAGAAGACCTCGGCGCCGGGCTCCTCGAGATGCTCCGCCACCCCAACCAAGCGGACAAAAAACCCATCTGGCGCCAGTACGACTACATGGTCCGGACAAACACGCTGGCCCCTCCCGGCGGGGACGCGGCCGTGATCCGCATCAAGGGAACGAAGAAGGCGGTGGCCCTGTCCACGGACGGAAACGCGCGCTACTGCATGCTCGATGCCCAGCTGGGCGGCTCCCACGCCGTGGCCGAGGCGGCCCGGAACGTCAGCTGCACGGGAGCGACCCCCATCGCGATGACCAACTGCCTGAACTTCGGAAACCCCGAACGGCCCGCCGTGATGTCGCAGTTCGCGCTCGCCGTCGAAGGGATGGCGGCCGCGTGCCGGGCGCTGGAGGTTCCGGTCGTAAGCGGGAACGTCAGCTTCTACAACGAAACGCACGGCATCGCCATTTACCCGACCCCCGTCGTCGGGATGGTGGGGCTGCTCGATGACGCCCGAAAGCGCGTGGGCGCGGGCTTTCAGCGGATCGGCGATGCGGTCCTGCTTCTCCATCCCGCCGGCGAGTCCCCGCTTCCGGAAAACGGCGCCCACGAGTATGTCTACATCCGCACCGGAAGGGAGGGGGGCGTGCCGCCGCCGCTCGATCTTCGGGCGGAGGCAGCGGCGCAGGGGGTGATCCGCGAGGCCATCGCGAAGGGCTATGTCCGCTCGGCGCACGATCTCTCCGACGGCGGGCTGGGGCTGGCACTGGCCGAGTCATGCCTTCAGGCCGGGGGCCGGCTGGGCGCCGAGGTCCGCCTCCCGGAAGGCCCGGGACGGCCCGATGGCCGCCTGTTCGGCGAAACGGCTTCCCGGATCCTGGTCTCTACTCCGCCTGAATCGGCCCGCTTCCTGCGCGATTTGGCCGAATCGCGAGGAATCGGCTCCACGGAACTGGGACACGTGGCGGAAAACCGCCTTCTGGTGGAAGATGATGATGGAACACTGCTCGTCGGCTTGGATTGGAACGCCCTTCACGATGCCTGGCACGGCACTTTGGCGGAGCTGCTCTGATGCCCCTGGATGAAGAACATTTCCACGATAAGTGCGGGGTGTTCGGAATATTCAACCACCCCGAAGCCGCGAACATGGCCTACCTGGGCCTTTACGCCCTACAGCACCGGGGGCAGGAAAGCGCCGGCATCGTCGCCTCCGACGGCGAGCGCGTGCACTCTGAAGTGGGCATGGGCCTGGTGGCCGATGTTTTCGATGAAAACCGCCTCTCCGCCCTTCAAGGCCACATCGCCATCGGCCACAACCGCTACTCCACCGCCGGGCGCTCGAACATCGCCAACGCGCAGCCCTTCATGGTGGACCACTCCCGGGGCGTCATCGCGCTCGGCCACAACGGGAACATCGTCAACGCAGGCGCCATCCGCCAGGAACTCGAAACGACGGGTTCCATCTTTCAGAGCTCCTCGGACAGCGAGGTCATCCTTCACCTGATCGCGCGCTCGGAAGAAGATGATATCGAGGGTGCCTTCGCCGACGCCCTCAACCGGACGCAGGGCGCCTTTTCCATCGTGATGATGACGCGCGACAAGCTTTTCGGGGTGCGCGACGCACGCGGCTTCCGGCCGCTCATTCTCGGAAGGATGAAGCAGCCGCAAGACGGCCTCTCCTGGGTGCTCGCGAGCGAAACCTGCGCCCTCGACCTCATCGAGGCCGAATTTGAGCGCGAGATTCTGCCGGGAGAGCTGGTCGTCATCGACGAAAACGGGGTGCGCAGCCGCTTTCCCTTCCCCGAGGTGGAAAAGTGCCAATGCATTTTCGAGCACATCTACTTTGCGCGGCCGGACAGCGTCATTTTCGGAAACAACGTTTACCGCGTCCGCCGGCAGCTGGGGGTGGAACTGGCCCGCGAAAATCCGGTGGACGCAGACATCGTCATTCCGGTTCCGGACTACGGCCTCGCGGCTGCGCTCGGGTATGCGGAAGAATCCGGGCTCCCGTTCGAGATGGGCCTCATCCGCAACCACTATGTGGGGCGGACCTTCATCGAACCGCAAAGCTCGATCCGGCACTTCGGCGTCAAGGTGAAGCTCAACCCGACGAAAGCCTACATCGAGGGAAAGCGCGTCATCGTGGTCGATGACTCTATCGTCCGCGGAACGACGAGCCGGAAAATCGTCGAAATGATCCGGCGGGCGGGCGCCACGGAAGTGCACATGCGGATCACCTCGCCGCCGATCACCCATCCGTGCTTCTTCGGAATCGACATGCCGACCCACGAGGAGCTGATCGCCTCCTCGAAAACCGTCGAGGAAACGCGGGAATTCATCACCGCCGACTCGCTCGCCTACCTCTCCCTCGAGGGGCTTCTGCGTTGCGTCGCGCCCCGCTCGGAGGACTTCTGCTCCTCCTGCTTTACGGGGAACTACCCGATTGCGGTCGAGTCGAACGACCCCCAGCTTTCCCTGTTCCGCGAGCTTCGTACCTCCGAGCACCGGGTCTAGGTCGGGGAATGCCGGGAAATTATTGAAAATTGCACATTTAGCGGCGAATTGCTATAATTCTGGAGTTATTCGGATCCGCCCTTAAACCATTGGACATCATGCGCGAAAGACTCGTTCAGGGTCTCATATTGTGGATTTCGATGATCGCCCTCGGCTGCACCGCCCTGGATATGCCGAATGCGAAAATTCCCTCTGCTCCGGCAGTTGCGCCAGCCATCGCCGCGCGCCCGCAGCGCCAGCC